>CAZOWC010000058.1:0-7442 GCA_964583375.1 uncultured Flavobacteriaceae bacterium | reverse complement strand
AAGAGAGGCCGGAAGTTACGGTGCTCATGTTCGAGGCTTAAACCGCTTGCATCAATTTGACAAAGTAGAAATTGTCCGTATTGAAGAGCCTCAAAATGCGATAAAAGCTTTAGATAAAATGGTAAATCACGTAAAAACCATCCTTCAAGAATTAGAACTTCCCTATAGAATATTAAGACTTTGCGGTGGAGATCTTGGGTTTACCTCTGCACTGACCTATGATTTTGAAATTTACTCCACTGCGCAAAAACGCTGGTTGGAAATCAGTTCAGTGTCTACGTTTAACAGTTTTCAGTCTGAGCGTTTGCAATTGAGGTACAAAACAAAGGAAGGAAAAAAGCAAAGTGTCTATACTCTTAATGGAAGTTCATTAGCCTTACCTAGAGTGGTGGCAGGAATGCTTGAAAACTGCCAAACAGATGATGGAATCATCATTCCAAAGGCTTTGGTATCCTATACAGGATTTGATAAAATCGACTGAAATGCTAATCTACAACGTCACTGCACATGTTGAACCCTCAGTAGAAAAAATCTGGTTGGAATGGATGGAGCAGCACCATATTCCTGAGATGCATGCAACTCAAAAATTTACTAATACTAAAATTTTTAAAATCATCACAGATCAAGATACAGGAGGAATAAGCTATGCCGTTCAGTACTACTGCGAAAATAAAGCTAAACTCGAGGCATATTTCAGCAAAAATGCAGATCAACTTCGGCAAAGCGTACATGCCAAGTTTGGGAATCAAATTTTATTTTTTAGAACAGAGTTACAATTAATCCATGAATATCCATGAAAAAGGTACGCCCGAAGAAAAAATTAGGGCAACACTTTTTAACTGATCTCAATATTGCCCAAAAAATAGCTGATTTACTCCAGTTCGAACAATATCAAAATCTATTGGAAATTGGGCCTGGAACAGGAGTTTTAACACAATTTTTAGTTTCAGAAACAACCGCTCTACATTTGGTGGAAATCGATGAAGAGTCCATCCTATTTTTAGAAAAGACCTATACTGAAGAGCAACTCAATCTGATAAAAGGAGACTTTTTAAAACTTGATCTAAATTCGATTTTTGGAAGTGATGATTTTGCGATCATTGGTAATTTTCCTTACAATATCTCATCTCAAATAGTATTTAAAGTGCTTGAAAATAAATCTCAGATTCCCTTTTTTGCAGGCATGTTCCAAAAAGAAGTTGCAGAACGTATTTGCGAACCACCAGGATCAAAAAAATACGGTATTCTATCAGTTCTTGCTCAATTGTATTACGAAACTGAATATCTATTTACTGTCCCTCCAGGAGTTTTCAACCCACCCCCTAAAGTGGACTCAGCAGTAATCCAGATGACTAGAAAAAAAGAATTCAATCTGGGCTGTAATGAAGCTCTTTTAAAAAAAATAGTGAAATTGAGCTTTCAACAAAGGCGTAAAACACTGCGTAATAGCTTAAAAACCTTGAATCTTCCCGATAATTTAAGAGAAGATAGTATCTTTGATCTCAGACCTGAGAAGCTCTCAGGGGATGACTTCATCCAGCTTACAAAAAGGATTGACTATGGCGACATTTCAAATTGATACCCCCTTTTTAGAAACTCTTAAGGGTTTAATTCGAGAGAAAGAAGATTCCAAACTAAAAAGGAAATTTAAGCCCATACACTATGCAGATGTTGCTGAAATCATCCAACTCCTCTCTCAAGATGAAGCAACCTATGTTGTCAAACTTTTAGACAGTGAAACTACTGCCGATGCACTTGCAGAAGTTGATCCCGATATACGCGAATCCATTTTAGACAATCTTTCTGCCAAAGAGATTGCACTTGAAGTTACTGAGCTAGATACAGATGATGCTGCTGATCTTATCCTTGAATTGCCTGAAGATCGACAAGAAAAGGTCATGTCTCAAATTGAAGATGAAGAGCATGCCCAAGACATTCGAGAACTTATTAAATACGATGAGAATACTGCAGGGGGTCTTATGGCAAAAGAATTAGTCAAAGTAAAAGAAGATTTAAGTGTACTAAAATGCTTGAACGAAATGAGAGCACAAGCAGAATATGTCACTCGAGTTCATTCCATTTATGTAGTTGACGAAAAAAATAGATTAAAAGGAAGACTTTCCCTTAAGGACCTCATCACTGCCAATTCAAAAGACAAAGTGAAGGATGTTTTTATTCCAAAGGTCGATTTTGTTTCCGTTGATCAAGAAAAAGAGGAAGTGGCTAAAATCATGTCTAAATACGATTTGGAAGCCATCCCAGTAGTCAATCAAAAAAAGGAATTATTAGGGCGTATCACTATTGATGATATCATTGATGTAATTAAAGAAGAAGCTGAAAAAGATTATCAGTTAGCAGCAGGTATTTCAAATGATGTAGAAGCCGATGATACCATTTTCGAATTGGTAAGAGCACGACTTCCATGGCTCTTTTTAGGGCTCTTAGGCGGTTTGGGAAGTGTATTTATCCTTCAAGATTTTGAGGACATTATGAACGAACCCCAACTGAGAAATTTATTTTTTTACACGCCATTAATTGCGGCTATGGCAGGTAATGTAGGAGTTCAATCCTCAGCAATTATTGTTCAAGGTTTAGCAAACGACGTTGTAAAAGGTTCGCTTTTTAATCGACTCGTAAAAGAAATTGGGTTAAGTCTGATCAATGGTTTCGCTCTAGCTATAGTAATTATAATTTTTGGTCTTATCTCTCAACAAGAATTTAATGTTAGTCTAACAATTGCTGGCTCCATGATGTTGGTCATTGTTGTAGCTGCACTGGTAGGCACCTTTATACCGATAATTTTGGACAAAAAAGGTATTGATCCTGCCATTGCTACTGGCCCTTTTATTACTACAGCAAATGATATTTTTGGGATTTTCTTGTTTTTCTACATTGCCAAACTTGTATTGGGATTTTAGATGAATTCAAAGTTGATTCTCCATATAGACGAAAATCATCCACTTCTTATCAAAGGTCTTGAAAAACTGGGATATGAAAATCATATTGCATATACTACTCCTCTCAAAGAAGTAATTGAACTATTGCCAAAATACTCAGGTGTAGTGATTCGAAGTCGCTTCCCAATAGATAAAAATTTTATAGACAGCGCTACTAACTTAAAATTCATCGCAAGAGTAGGTGCAGGTTTAGAAAATATAGATGAATCCTATGCACAATCCAAGAAAATAGCTCTTATCGCCGCCCCAGAGGGTAATAGAAATGCTGTAGGAGAACATGTTTTGGGTATGCTGCTCGGTCTGATGAATAAATTACGTCAAGCACATGCTAATATTCAAAAAGGAGCATGGCTAAGAGAAGACCACCGTGGGTTTGAATTGGAAGGAAAAACCATTGGGATAATAGGTTATGGCAATACAGGAAAAAGTTTTGCCAAAAAACTACAAGGGTTTGAAGTTGAATTGATTTGTTACGACATCAAGGCAGGGGTCGCAGATCAAAATGCAAAGCAAGTCTCTCTGGAAGAACTTCAGGATCGCGCAAAGGTAATCAGTCTTCATGTTCCACAAACCACAGAGACAAATGGAATGATTGATAAAAATTTTATCGATAGAGTAAAAAATCCATTTTGGTTTCTAAATAGTGCAAGAGGAAAGGCTGTATGTACTGCTGACTTAGTTGAAGGGCTCCGCTCTAAAAAGATTTTAGGTGCAGGTTTGGATGTATTGGAATATGAATCAAGTTCATTTCACTCAATCTTCGGAGATAAAAACCGACCTAAAACATTGGAATATCTATTAAATTCAGAAAATGTATTGATGAGCCCACATGTTGCTGGCTGGACTTTTGAAAGTCATATTAAACTCTCTCAAACGATTGTGGACAAGATTACAGTCCTTAATCTTTAAAACAAGACAAACTGAGCTGTTTCTTCAGTTCGTTGCTCGAGTAAGATTTGTTTTCCGTTATTTCGAATTGATTGCAGCGCCTCATCGTTAAAATGACGAACGGTGAATAAATCAACCTGCTCTTTTACTTCAACATTAAATCTTGATCTCAATACCAAGACCAATTCTTCTAAACGTTTGTATTTGTTATTTACACAAACTGAAAAACTGATGGCTGAATTTTGTGTCATTTCAACAGGCATTTGATATTCGTGTAAGAGTCCAAAAATATAACTAATGTTTTCTTCAACTATAAATGAGAAATCAATAGATGATAGGCGAATCAAAACTTGATCCTTTTTTACGATATAACAAGGAATTAAAGGGTCAAGTGCTTTTCCTTTGGAAATTGCCGTACCAATTCCTTCAGGATTTTCAAAAGACTTAACATAAAGTGGAATTTCTTTTCTTTGAAGGGGTTGAAGAGTTTTTGGATGAATTATAGAAGCTCCATAAAAAGCCAATTCGATGGCTTCTCTATACGAAATCTGATGCAGCAATTCGGTATTGTTAAACACTCTAGGATCACCATTCAAAACACCAGGCACATCTTTCCAAATGGTCACAGATTCTGCATTTAGTGCGTATGCAAAAATAGCTGCACTATAATCCGAACCTTCTCGACCTAGGGTAGTTGTAAAATTATTGGCATTACTGCCAATAAAACCTTGTGCAATGATTAATTCACGACTTTGGGTTTTGGATTTAATTAAGGCTTGAGTTTCCTCCCAATTTAAATTTGCTGCTCGATAATAATCATCTGTTTTTATGCATTCACGAGCATCTAACCAAAAGCTTTTCCATCCTTGGAGTTCAAAATAACGATGAATTATTGTAGTTGATAGTAGTTCACCATAAGAGACTACTTGATCGTAAACAAAACTGTAATTTGGGGCCTTGTTTCTTTTCAAAAAAGCCTGTAATTCTTCAAAATAGCCATGAACTTCTTCAGCTATCTTGGCGCCTTGCTTTTCAAAAAGTTCTTCTACTATTTTTAGATGGAATTCTTTAAGTGCTAAAAGTTGATGGCTTAATCTTGATTTGTCTTCAAAATAAGCTTCGATAACTTTTTCCAATGCATTTGTCGTCTTACCCATAGCGGAAACAACAACCAAGGTATCTTTATGCCCAACTGAATTTAATACAAGAACTAAATTTTTTACCCCAGAAGCATCTTTAACCGATGCGCCACCGAATTTAAATACTTTCATGTTTTTTAGATTTTTAGGAATGCCTCCATCTCGGCTTTATGCATTTGGACTGTGGACCAATCTTGCAATATTGTTGCACCGCTTTTTTCGTAAAATCTAATTGCTAGGGTATTCCAATCCAACACATTCCACTCAATCCGTTCTACACCACTCTCATATGCTTTCTCAATAAAGGCTTCATATAACTGTGTGCCAAAGCCCTTCCCTTTGGAGGTTTCAGTCACAATCAAATCTTCTAGGTGATAAGTGGGTCCTTTCCAGGTGGAAAAGCGTTGGTAATATAATGCCATACCAATTACCTTATTTTCAACCTCAGCAACTAAACATTGAAACAAAGGATTTTCACAAAAGCCAAATTGTTCGATATCAGAAACATTTAAGTTTACACTTTCAGGCTCTTTTTCAAATACAGCCAACTCATTAATCAGACTTAAAATGGCTGAACTGTCTTCAACCTTAGCTTGCCTTATTGTCGCTTTCATGAATTTGTATTGAGGCGTAAAAATAAGACAAGAATATTGGAATGCCACAAGTTCAATTAAATATCACGAATTAAAGAAAAATGTTAAAAATTAAATTTGAACACTCAACCAATCACTCACAGTATCAAAGAAAACTTTTGAATTTTCAGCATGTAGCCAATGTCCTGCTTGAGCTATGGTGACTTGTTCTGCATTGGGAAAATAATATTGGATCAAAGGAGTGTCCGATTCTAAAATATAATCTGATAATTCACCTTTTACAAAAAGGCACGGAAGTAAAGATTGGGCATCAGTACTTAAATTTTTTCCAATAGCATCACTCGCATCTTTTAATACCTCGATATTGATTCTTAAGCCTAATTTTCCTGGCTCAACCCAATAGAGGTTTTTCAATAAAAACATCCGAAGTCCAGGTTCAGTGACATATGAAGACAAAAAGGTATCGGCCTCTGTTCTGCTTTTTACCTTGTTAAAATCTAAGTTAGAAAGGCCTTGTAGTATTTTTTGATGATGAGGGGCATACTGTTTAGGAGCAATATCTGCTACCACCAAGGCTTTTAAAAAATGGGGATATTTACAAGCGAAATGCATTGCTGTTTTTCCACCCATTGAGTGGCCCAAAATAAGGATATCTTGTAATTGATGAGCCTCACAGTAGTGAGCAATATCATCAGCCATAAGCTCGTAGGAAAAAGCTGTACTCCAAAAACTTCTCCCATGATTTCTTTGATCAATGAGATGAACTCTGAAACCCGAAGAAGACCAGTTTTTAGCATGAGTCTTCCAATTGTCGCTCATCCCTAAAAAACCATGCAATATCAACAGATCGTGACCAGAGTAGCCAATAATGTTGCTGTGAAGTAAATTCAAAATTTGATCCGTTCTAAATACATTGGTATGACATTTTCGAAACCTAAATACAAACTTTCACATATTAAGGCGTGCCCAATAGAGACTTCCAACAAACTTGGCATATACTTGGAAAAGTAGTTAATATTTTCAAGGCTTAAATCATGACCAGCATTGATTCCTAGGTCTAACTCCACTGCTTTTTCTGCTGCTTTAACAAAAGGTGTAATGGCCTGTTCAGGGTTTTTGGGATAGCCATTAGCATAGGATTCGGTATAGAGCTCTATTCGATCAGCTCCTACCTCCTTAGCCCCTTCAATCATTTTGATGTTGGGATCTACAAATATTGAGGTTCGAATCCCTGCACCTTTAAACTGCTCGATGATATGCTTTAAATAATCTTTATTTTTTATCGTATCCCAACCCGCATTAGATGTTAAGGTATCTACACTATCAGGGACTAAAGTAACCTGTGTCGGTTTTATTGAAAGTACTAGCTTCATAAAATCAGGCATTGGGTTTCCTTCAATATTGAATTCCGTTGTCACTACCTTTGGAATCTTTCTAGCATCTTCATAACGAATATGCCTCTGGTCTGGCCTTGGATGAATGGTAATCCCTTGTGCTCCAAATCTTTGTAGGTCTGTGGCCACCTGAAGCAAATCGGGAACGTTACCACCTCGAGCATTTCTTAGGGTAGCAACTTTATTTATATTAACGCTAAGGGCTGTCATCTTTTTTTTGTAAAAGTATTCGCTTCTGACTTAATTTAAAATAAAATATGGCCTTTTTATAGCTTTTGCTATTTTCCAGTTGCAAACAATTCCATTTATTGGAGTTTCGTACCTTTGAATTAAGTTTACGGTTATGAATATCGCTCTTTATAGTGCTTTTTTTTCTGAAGAAACACTTCAATATGCAAAAGCCACTGTGACCTATTTAAAAAGTCATGGTCATCAATTTACTTTAGTCAAGCGATTTAGAAAACATCTTGG
>CAZOWC010000057.1:0-7520 GCA_964583375.1 uncultured Flavobacteriaceae bacterium | reverse complement strand
AAGCGGGCGCAGCAATTGTAGAAATTCCAACTCCTAATCCTCCAACAAAACGGAATACTGCAAAGGTAATCGGGTCATTTGCCAAGGCAGATCCTACAGCTGAAAGTGTGTATAAAATTCCTATGCCTAATAAGGTTTGTTTTCGCCCGTAACGCTGGGTAGGAAATCCTCCAAAAATTGCCCCAGCAACTGTTCCCCAAAGTGCCATCGCCATGACTACTGCTCCGTGAAATCCATCTGACGAATTCCATAAAGTCTGTAGTTTTTTGTCTGCCCCTGAAATTACTACAGTATCAAATCCAAAAAGAAGTCCAGCTAATGCTGCAACCAGAGACCAATAAAAAACTTGTTTCATCTTCATTTTGTAAAATTTTGTTTGTGTTTAAACTTATTAAATGTAAGAGAATTATAAACAAAGAGGCTTTATTCTATACATTATTTATACGTTCTACTTTTTCGAATTAATTGGATTGGGTTAAAGTATGTATCTTTAAATAAAATCCATTTTTTATGAAGTCTTTTAAGAATTTAATTGGTTTTATCGTCTTTTCTTTGGTCTTTTTAAGCTGTAAGGATCAATCAAGCCTTTCCAAGGAAACCAAGCCAAAAATAGCAATTGCTGGTCTTGCAATTGAGTCAAGTACCTTTTCTCCCGCTACATCAGATGCTTCTGCTTTTTTAGCTCGGCAAGGAACAGAAGTCTTTGAATACTACCCCTTTTTAACTGAAAACAGCCCTCAACGCAAAGCGGCTAAGTGGATTCCTACTCTTCGAGGGCATGCCCTCCCGGGGGGTATAGTTACCCGTAAAGCCTATGACTCTTTAGTAAATATTACCCTCAATCTTCTAGAAAAAAACATGCCCTACGAAGGCTTATTCTTTGATATTCATGGAGCTATGAGCGTCCAAGGTATTGATGATCCTGAGGGAGACTTTATCCAAAAAATCAGGGCGTTAATCGGTTCCAAGACGTTGATTTCAACCTCTATGGATTTGCATGGAAACGTCTCTAAACGCTTAGCTGAACACAGCGATCTGATTACTTGTTATCGTATGGCTCCTCATGAGGATGCTTTAGAATCAAAACAGCGTGCTGTTGACAATCTCTTAGACCGAATAAAATCAGGAAAAGGTAAACCCAAATACAAAGCTTGGATTCCCGTTCCCATTTTACTACCAGGAGAAAAAACAAGTACTCGGATTGAACCTGGTAAAAGTCTCTATGCCAAAGTTCAGCCCTTAACCGAAAAAGAAGGCGTTATTGATGCTGCTATATGGATCGGTTACGCTTGGGCTGATGAGCCAAGAAATCATGCGGTAGTCATGGTTACTGGTGACGACCAAAAGGCCGTAAGCGAAAGTGCCGAGTTATTAGCAAATCATTTCTGGGAAGTTCGCAAAGAATTTGATTTTGTGGCACCAACTGCAACTCTTGAAAAAAGTCTTGCTCTTGCACTAAAATCAAATAAAAAACCGTTCGTAATCAGTGATATGGGTGATAACCCAACGGCTGGTGGTGCAGGTGATGTGACATGGACACTCAGAGAGTTGTTAAATCACCCTGAATTTAAAACAAAAAATGGCCCCTCACTTATTTATGCCTCTATCCCTGGTCCTGAAATGATTCAGGCAGCACTAGACTCAGGCGTTGGAGGAAAAGTAAAAGCCTCGGTAGGTGCGGCAGTAGACGATCGTTTTGCACCTCCGATTCTCTTAGAAGGTGTAGTTGAATCAATTTACAAAGGCGATGTTCATGCTGAAGTAGAAGTCGTTGTCAGAGTTGGAAGTATCCGCGTGATTGTGACCAAAAAAAGAAAACCATATCATCGAGAAAAAGACTTTACCCAATTGGGGTTAGACCCTAGATCCAGTGATATTTTAGTGGTTAAAATAGGGTATCTTGTTCCTGAACTCTACGATCTTAGAGGGGATTGGATTATGGCCCTCACCCCAGGAGGTGTAGATCAAGACTTGGAACGATTAAATTACAAAAGAGTTCAGCGACCCTTATTCCCATTGGATAAAGAGATGTCCTCAGTAGACTTAAGTACTCGATGGATTTCATCTTCAATTGCTCAATAAAAAAAAGATTGCTATGCTTAAACTTTTATATTTCTTGAGCCTCGTCCTTTTAGTTAATTGTGCGGAGTCGACCTTTCAAGAAGAAAAAAGAAGTGTGGAAGGCTTAAAAGAAAATGTAGAAATTCTCTGGGATCAATGGGGAATTAATTACAATTAGAGTTTCTGGTCTAAGCTCCTTTCCAGCAAGCGCAAAATCAACATGATTTTTCTGAATCTTATTGATCTTAGACAGATGCTCAACTTACTAATTGCTAAAATTCGCTGTTTTCTCTTCGCGTGTTTCACCATAATAGGAGATTTGGGCCTTATTTGAAGTTTTTGCCAAATAGGCTAAATAAGCAACTATCTGGTCATGTCTTGTATTTCAAGATCCATTTAATAACCCAAGAAGGTTTCTGGTGAATAGATGGCCTCGTCAAAAGGTTGTTTTGTTCAATAATATATGATTGGCCCTGAAGTTGAGCACAGACTAAAAAAAGCCAGACTAATGTTATCATATGAATTGCTCTAAGCAATTTAATTTTTCTTCAATTCTTTTCCGTCAAAGCTATAACTCTCCTCTTTCCCCTTTTCAAATACTCTTTCAATTCTCAATTGTCCTCTTTTGTCATAATACAAAAACTTTCCTTGGGGAATCCCTTTGGTGTAATTTTCTTCCCAACCAATATTCCCATTGGAATGAAACCAATAGGATTTTCCGTCCAACACTCCAAGGTCATACCTACTGATAATACGTATGATTCCTGACTCAAAATAATGCTTCCATTCACCATGCTTTTTACCCGAAACAAGCATGCCTTCCATTTGGAGTTGGCCATTGTCGAAATAGGCTTTTCGCATTAAAAGTTGGCCTTGGCTCATAAGAAGCTGTGGCATTAAAGAGAAAAAAATTAGACATCGAATGTGGTGACCTAGCACCCTTAAATAAATTTACAATAAAAATTCTTTTTTCAACAATAATAGGCATTTCAAAGCGAAACGTTGAAGAAAATCTACTTTTGCTCAAACGCAAGAAGCTTTCCTGCGTTCTGTGAAACCAAGATGAGTTGTATACCGTTTAAATGGAGTAGTTCCAAGTCCCTTGCATCACCAAATGCAAAAAAGCCGGATTCTTGGGGAGAATAGACTTTGATTTCTTTCCCAAAAGTCATAATGCCTCCCTGAAAAGCATCAAAATTACCCTCAAATGGTGGTCCTCCAAAATCATTTCCTACTGCGTAGATTGCTGGCTTACCATCAAATTCAGCAACTAGAAAATCATTGATGGGACCCAGTTGTAATAATTCAGGCAGTTCATTTAGTTTAAAAGCACCCTCCCCAAGGTTTTCAGCCCACATAGATGCATCGTATTTAGCTTTTAGCAAAGATTCCTCGCTGACAATTTTATTGTCCCTGTAATAGGCCAAATTAGCGTTAGAAAAAGATGTGTACGAATTAAACTCTTTACGATAAACTGGACTCTGTTGGCCAAGGTTGTCCCAAAACTGTGTTGGATACATGTCCCATTCCCCTTTTGAATTCAATTGACTACAAAACATAAGTGGGTCTACACTACCATTACCATCAATATCTGTAGTTGAAATTAGTAAAGGGGTTAAAGGGGTCATGTTGAACATATTGTTTTTGCCGAGATTCCCCAAGAGTATATCCAGATCGCCATCCTCGTCAAAATCTACTAATAGCGTTGTTCTCCAAAGTCCTGTAGCATCTTTTAAAACCTGATTTTCAAGAGGCCTAAACCCTTCTTTTTGGTTTAAAAAAACCTGTATGCCTGTATAATCTCCCACAATAACAAGGTCGTCTTTACCGTCTTGATTTAAATCTCCCCAGCTTGCATCTCTAACCATTCCAATGTCATTTATAGCAGGAAAAACAGACTCATCCGCAATTTCAAAAAAGCCATCGTTATTGACTAATAAAAAACTGGGGGCAGCAAGAGGGTAGGATTTTGGAGCATTTCTCCCACCAACAAAAAGATCAATGTCACCGTCTTGATCAAAATCATTTGCTCGAACAACTGAGCCATTTGACATTAAAAGAGGTAGCGCTTCTTGCTTGACTTTAAAGTTACCTTTTCCATCATTAATTAAAATACGATCCCTGTAAAAATTTGAATTTTCTTCAAACTGATTACCACCAGAGACCATGTATAAATCTAAATCTCCATCGAGATCAAAATCAAATAAACTTAGGCTTTCTTCTTCAAATGTCATGTCTTGCTTAAGTTTAAACAAAGGCTTGTGAGTAAATGAATTTTCTGATGTTTGAATAAATACTGTAGGGGAATAATCTGCCGCACTGCCTACAATAAAGTCCTCTCTATGATCTCCATTTAAATCTCCAACAGCAATAGGAGGGCCATTTTGAGAGACTTTGTTTGGTAATAATCGTTGATTAAAAAAATCTTGAACATTCTTTTCCTCATGGTAGTATTCTATCCCATATACTGAGGAAACTTCTTGGTGCGCTAACTTTAGATTGGTTTCTATAAAAGGAAAATCTAATGTTTCAGCTTTGATGGCATCGCTTTGTCTTAGGATGTGTCTTTTATTAACTTCAGGGTTATTAATAACGGACAGCTCCCCATTAGGCCACAATACTTCAATTGAAATAACCTCATCTTTGCTCCCTAATCCAAAATACATAATAGGATCTACAGAAGACATATACCCTCGTGAAATTTGTTGCTCTTGATACTGAAGTGAATCTTCAGAAATTCTAAGGGTGACTTTAGCACCTAATGCAAAAATATTTTGGGAAGATCCTCTTAGTTCTAATTGTATATAATTTGGTGTGATTTCTTGCTCTAAAAGAGTGTTTTCAAACACAAAAGCCGAATCATTAATGTTATTGACCACATAATCCAGATCTCCATCTAAATCCAAATCACTAACCACTGCTCCATTTGAAAAGGAGGCAATTTTTAAGCCCCAATCCTCTGTAGTATCCTCAAATTTTAAATTTCCAGTATTAGAAAAAGCATAGTTGGGAATTTTTACTATTGGTATAGAGTCTAACATTATTGAAATTGGAGTAAATGGTCCTGCATTCAGCTTATAATTTGCAAAATCCATATCTGTTATATCCCTTGGAAAACCGTTTGTTATCAATAGATCTTTATTCCCATCATAATTAGCATCAAAAAATAATGGTGCCCAGCTCCAATCTGTTTGATAAATTCCTGCATATTGGCCTATTTCTGAGAAGGGATAATTTCCTCCGTTGTTTTTAAAGAGCATATTTCGCATATGCTGATTTTGATAGCCCCATTTTTTATTTAAAGTGTTTTGGAAAAACGAGCTTTTCGCGATAGTTGTTTTCTTTCGTTGGTGTGTCTCTCCAAGCATGTCAAGAGATACGATGTCCGTATAACCGTCGTTATTAAAATCTGCGGCATCAGATCCCATAGAAAATTTACTCTGATGCAATAGAGTATTTTCTATTTGATTTTTAAACGTTCCATCTTTTTGATTAATATAGAGAAGGTCATTGGTCAAATAATCATTTGTAATAAATAAATCTACCCATTGATCTTTGTTAACATCTAAAGGAGTAACACTAAGTCCAAAACCTTCAATGGAAATACCTGCTTTGAGGGTAATGTCTTGGAACGATCCATTACCAAGGTTCTCATAGAGTTTATCGTTACTAGGAGCGGTACCGTCTATAATTTTTTTTCTATAATTAGTTGGTATGGTTTCGTTTTGTTCATTGTTGAGCACATAAAGGTCGAGGTCTCCATCTCTATCAAAATCGATAAAGGCAGCTGCCATACTATTTCCTTTATCTGCAACTCCATAAGCTTCAGCTTCTTCCTTAAAAAAAGGATTTCCGCTTTCATCTAAACCTTGATGAATGTATAGTTTATTTGCTCTGTTCTCTTCATACATTGCTCCACAAACGTATATGTCCGGGAGACTGTCTCCATTTACATCTGCAACGGTTACACCAGTAGACCAAAATCCTTTTGAAAATAAATTTGAGGGCTCGGTTAAATCTTCAAATTTAAGGTCTCCTTTGTTGATATAAATTCGATTGGAAACCATATTTCCAGTAAAAAAAAGATCTGGTAGGGAGTCATTATTAAAGTCCGCAACAGCAACTCCTCCACCATTAAATATATATTCGTTAGTTAAAATATTAAAATCATCTGTTTCTGTAATTCTATTGTTAAAGTTTATGTTGGTTTGACTGGGTAATAGCCGATTAAAAAGTTTACTGTTTGAGGTAGAACAACCATATAGAAGCACTACAATAGATAAAAACGAAAAAGATTTGATATAATATTTCATGAATAGATAAAAAAAAACCGCAGAGTAAATATACTCTGCGGCTTTTACTTGTACAAGAATTAATTCCTAGTAATTAGGATCTTGAGTTAAAGTTGGCTGACCTTCTTTAAACGATCTATCAATTGCATATGTTGGAATAGGATAGAATTGATTTTTAGGAGCTGTAAATTGCTTCCCTTGTAAATAAACTCTATACCTGGATTCTCTTGAAAGATAGTCGTTAAGAACTTGACTTTGTACACCCCATCTTTGGAGGTCAAAGAATCGATTACCTTCCATTGCAGTTTCCAAACGTGTTTCATAACGAACTGCTTTTCTGGCTACTGCTTGATCTGACCAAGCTGCGGTATATTCACCAATATTATAATTTGCAGCATAGTTATCAGTAAGCGTGTACTCAGGACGAGTAGCACCTTGAATTGCTTCTTTATGGAAATTGTCAGTATTAGCCGCTCGGGCTCTTAGTCTATTTACTAAAGCTCTTGCTTCTTCTAACTTACCTAGTTCAACTTTAGCTTCTGCAGCCCACAAGATTACGTGACCTAAACGCATAATTCTAAAGTTGTTTGCTGAAATATTTCCCCAACCACTAATACCAAAACCTTCTGGCTCTGAAACGTGTTTTTTAGAAAAATAAGGTCCAGCATAAGTTAAATCACGAATATAATCAACTTGCATAATGTGGTGTCTTTTGTAAAGAATACCTGGACGACCTACAGTGTGATCAAGTCTAGGATCAACACTAGGGTTACCTATTGGCTCACCAATATTAGCTCCAGTTGGATTAGTGATGTGATTTGATTTCCAAGACTCATCTAAAAGTGGCAAACCGTTAGCATCTGTTTGGAAAAAGTCAACCAAATCTTGTGGCGCCTGTAAGAAACCACAACAACCCCAAGGAGCAATATATGGATGTGCTAATCCAATCTCTTTGTTTCCAGATTCATCATTTGCACTTGAAACTGCGTATTGAATTTCGAAAATTGACTCACTATTGTTACGTGTTGCAACAAGAAAGTTGTCCTCAAATTTATCTACTAAAGCGTATGGTCCGTTGTTAATGATATCCATTAAAATTGACTCAGCACCAGCCCAATCTCCTTGATAAATTTTTGCTTTAGCTAAATAAGCTTTTGCTGCCCAGCT
>CAZOWC010000056.1:0-7605 GCA_964583375.1 uncultured Flavobacteriaceae bacterium | reverse complement strand
GGTTTTAAAAACAAAACAAGGATGTTGAAACTTAAAAAATAAAGCACAAGGATTTATTTTTTTCAAAAAGCATGGAGTATTTCTTAATCTGATTTAGCTTGAAAGAAGGCTAATATTTCTCGATTAGAAACCATTGTTATTGTAGCTCGGCAATTGCGGGAAAATTCACTTAATTGTCTTCCTTTTCCACAAGGGTTTGGTTTATCGTCATTATCGCTCCCTTCCCAACGAACGAACTCATAACCGTCAAATGGAGTTGCAACGATTGTTAATGTAGCTCCCTTGTTATAAAAACCTTCTTCAGGGTATACACTTCCACCTTCTGAAGCTTTTGCAGTTAATTTATATTGGGAGAGAGCTTGGATTTTTTCTTCCTCAAATTCTGCTGAACAACCATCAACAATTAAGAATAAAAGGATACCTATAGTAATAAGCTTGAAAGTATTTATCACAAAATAAAACTAAAATAATAAAAATGAGAAGAACAGTGGGATCTCCAAATAAAATAACAACTGAAGTAAAAGGAAAATTAGAATCCCCAATTTAAGGCGTAGTAAGTTCATTGGATATAAAGGAAATGGATACTAATCAAAGAATCAAATTGCTCCAGATTGCCTTACAGTGTATACCTTACCAAGATTACAAGCAACTCTTATAAAAAAAACACGAAGACAAACCCTTATTCATTGAAGACATTCCTATTAATTGGAAAGATGCATCTGGGGAAAGGGAAACAATAACAAATTATATATAAAGAAGAATTAAATTTTGGCAGTTCTAAACTTCACACATAAACATTCCAGATGCGTATTCGGGGCAGATTTTTATTTCTGGCAGAGTAAAAACATTTTTCTAGAGTGTAAACCCTTTACAGTTTACAGTTTTAATTTATATTTGCTGAACCTAAAAAATAGGGTCAAAAAGTGGCATATTTTTAAGTTTTATGCAAACATTTATGCAAATGACCACTTTAAATTGGTTGTAAGAATTTGAAAAGACTTGTTAAGCCCTATTATTATTGACTAGGTCGCGTAGCTCAGCTGGATAGAGCATCTGCCTTCTAAGCAGACGGTCATAGGTTCGAATCCTATCGCGATCACGACAAGACTCCGTTTTAAACGGAGTTTTTTGTTTATTTAAATTTTCTAAAGCTACCAAAGAATAAATTCAATAAATTAATATGGAAGCTTATGATTTTGATAGGCTCTTTGATTTATCAGCCTATCTCATTTTGTCAAAGCATTTAACATTTTAATAATTTGGATTTCTAAAATCACCAACTACTTTAATTTCTAGAAAATGATTTGGGTATTATTCGTTTGCAAATTTCTATCTTCGGCAGGTAGTTAAATGAAAAATCATCTATGAATATAGGAGTGCCAAAGGAAATTAAACCTCAAGAGGCGAGAGTCGGATTAACCCCAGCGGGAGCATTGACGCTATTGCGTTCCGGACATCATGTTAGTATTCAAAAGGGCGCAGGTTTACTAAGTGGTATATCCGATAAGGCATATCTCCAGGTAGGTTGTGAATTAGTTGATGATATTAAATCCATTTATCTAAATTCAGAAATGATCATAAAAGTCAAAGAGCCTATTCAAGAGGAATATTCTTTAATTCGGAAAGGACAGTTGCTTTTCACTTATTTCCATTTTGCTTCAAGTGAGCAATTGACTGCAGCCATGATTGAGAGTGAAGCAATTTGTTTAGCCTATGAAACTGTAGAAGACAAGGGTAAATTACCTTTATTAATTCCTATGTCTGAGGTTGCGGGAAGAATGGCAACTCAAGAAGGAGCAAAATATTTGGAAAAGCCTTTTGGTGGATTTGGAATTTTACTCGGTGGAGTTACTGGAGTGCAGCCTGCAAATGTGATGGTAATTGGAGGAGGAGTATCAGGTACTGAAGCTGCTCGTATGGCTGCAGGACTAGGTGCAAATGTCACAATTTTAGATACTAATTTAGATCGATTAAGAGAATTGGAGAGTATCATGCCTGCAAATGTAACTCCTGTTTATTCAAATTCTTATACCATAGAAGAAGAACTCAAACGCTCTCACTTAATTATCGGTACAGTTTTGATTCCAGGATCAAAAGCACCTAAACTTATACGAAAAGAAATGTTACCCAAAATGATGCCAGGAACGGTTTTGGTCGATGTTGCAATTGACCAAGGAGGCTGTTTTGAAACCAGTGAGCCAACTACGCATGATGCTCCTATCAAAATCAAAGAAGGAATAATTCACTATGCGGTAACCAACATGCCGGGTGCAGTACCAAATACTTCAACTACTGCACTGACAAACGCTACTTTGAGCTATGTGCTTCAACTTGCAAATAAAGGTTGGAAAAAAGCATGTTTTGAAAATACAGCACTTGCAAAAGGTTTGAACATTGTGCAGGGAAAAGTTGTGTATAAAGAAGTTGCTGAAGCATTTGATTTAGATTATATTGAGGCTTCTACTTTGATGCACTAATATGGATTTCACACCTTTTAGACTCAACTTTTTCACTTTTTTTAAATTGCCTTCAGCTTGGTGGTGTGGTGTTCGTGTAATAAAAATTGAAAAGCATTACTGTGAAACTAAAGTGGTACATCGTTGGGTCAATCAAAACCCTTTTAACTCGATGTTTTGGGCAGTTCAAGGAATGGCTGCAGAATTAGCTACCGGAGTTTTGGTAATGAAAGCTATCAAAGAGCACAATCATAAGGTTTCCATGTTGGTTTTAAACAACCATGCTAATTTTTCAAAAAAAGCACGTGGGAGAATATCTTTTAGTTGTGATGCAACTACAGTAATTGATGAGGCTTTTAATAAGCTAATAAAATTGAAAGAACCCCAAACTTTTTGGTTAACTTCCAAGGGTATTGACCAGGAAGACAATGTAGTTTCTACTTTCGAATTTGAATGGACCGTACTCCTTAAAAAATAAATTATGAATATCCCTTTTGAAGATAGATTGAGTTTGCCAGCAGTAGCAGCTCCTATGTTTTTAATTTCTGGGCCACAGTTGGTCATTGAATGTTGTAAAAACGGTATAGTTGGAACTTTTCCAGCTCTAAATCAGAGAACAACTGAAGGTTTTGAAGAGTGGATAATTGAAATCAAAGAAGCGCTTAGCGCATTTGAAGAAGAAACGGGCAATAAAGCAGCGCCCTATGGAGTCAACCTTATTGTACATCCTACAAACCCCAGGGTAATGCCCGATCTTGAAATTTGTGTAAAGCATCAAGTTCCCCTCATTATTACGTCTTTGGGAGCAGTATCTGATTTGGTCAGTGCAGTTCACAGTTACGGAGGTCTAGTTTATCATGACATCATCAAAAAACGTCACGCTGAAAAGGCAGCTGAAGCAGATGTTGACGGTTTAATACTGGTTGCAGCAGGAGCAGGGGGGCACGCGGGTGCATTAAGTCCTTTAGCTCTAGTCAATGAAATCAAAAGTTTTTTTGATAAAACAATTTTACTTTCCGGGTGTATAAGTACCGGTAGAGATATTGCTTCTGCCCTCCAAATGGGTGCTGATCTTGCCTATATGGGAACACGTTTTATTAATGTTAAAGAAAGTATGGCAGATCCTAAATATCAGGAAATGATCATCAATAGTAGGGCCGAGGATATTGTTTATACAGCTGCAGTTTCAGGAGTTAATGCCAACTTTTTAAAGCCCAGCTTGGAGGCTATGGGCATAACGGAAGAACTTTGGGGGAAAAGTAAAAAAATTGATTTTGGAAGTGAGTTGGATGCTGCAAAAGCAGAGGCTCAGGCATGGAAAACCATCTGGTCCGCGGGACAAGGAGTAACCTCAATAAGAGACGTAAAACCTACAGCAGCACTTATCGATCAACTGAAAAAAGAGTTTAAAGTAGCTCTAGAGGAACAGCACAATAACTACAAGAAATATTATTAGCTATTCCTTTGTCTAAAAGCAATTAAAACAATCCTTTAGAGGATAGATTTAACGTGTCAAACGATAGATCAATACTGCAGCACGTTGGATCAGCGCATTCATGGTTTTAAGATTCACGGTTTCCTGAGGAGTGTGGGCGCCATTCCCCATGGTCCCTAGTCCGTCAAGTCCATCGATGTAATCAGCTACAAATGAAATATCAGCGGCCCCTCTGCGACTGGGATCATAACCTGTTACCGGAACAAACCCTAGATCTTGACTGACATCGCTTAAAATTTCCAAAACAGCTTGATTCCCAGCAGTTGGACCCATAGCAGGATAACTATCCGTAAAACTAATGCTTGCTGAAGTTTGAGGTAAATTTTGGTTTACAATTTTTCTCATCTTAGCTCTTGCATTCTCTTTTTGTTCTTCAGAAATAAAGCGAAGACCACCGTTAACGACAGCTGTTTGTGCTACTACATTGGTCTTTCCAAAAACTTCTCCACTGCTAGTTTGCTTGTCGTATTCAACAAAAGTTCCTCCTAATAGCGTTCCAGGATTAAAGGTGAGGTATTCCTCACCGCGTACTTCTTCGTAAAACGCATTCAGTATCCGGCTCATTTCAAAGATTGCTCCAGCCCCTACACTTTCGTTAAATACTCCTGAAGAATGTGCTCGTTTTCCCTTGGTTTCGACTCTCCAACCTGAAGCTCCTCGTCTGGCAATAGTAGCATTTTCAAAGCTGGTTCCGGTTTCGAAGCCTAGGGCAATATCCGCTCTTTTACCAGCTTCAATTAATGATTTTCGGGAAATTGAAAGAGGTTTTCCCGTACTTTCTTCGTCACCGGTAAAGGCAACAGTAATATTGGCTCTTTTTAGCAAGTTAAGATCTGCTAACGCTTTTAGTGCGTAAAGTACGATTACATCTCCTCCTTTCATGTCATTTGCTCCTGGACCATACGCCATGCTGTCATTAAACCGTTCAAAGGTTTGAAAAGGACTGTTTTCTTCAAATACAGTATCTAAATGCCCTATGAGTAATAGCTTTTTTCCTTTGTCGCCATCTATAGAGGCGAAAAGATGTCCTGCGCGATTCATATCTTCAGGCATTTCAATCCATTCGGTTTCAAAACCAATTTGGTTAAAGGCAGTGCCAAAAACCTCACCGACCTCTTTCACTCCCCTCTGATTTAGAGTACCGCTGTTGATATTGACTACCTTTTCCAAAAAAGAAATACTTTCCTGGTCGAGACCTTTTACCTTTTCGACAATTCTACGTTCTGTTCGATTCAGCTTTTGACAATGTAGGCTTGTCGAAATAAATAGAATTAACATTAGTAAGCTTAAGGACTTGTGCACAAACATGGTTCTAAAAATTCTTAGTCAGTGATTTTACAATTTTATTTTCAGCTAGAAATTCCTGAGCAATTACTTTGATAGTTGTGTAGAGGGGTATAGCAATAATCATCCCCATTGGTCCGAGTAGTGTTCCAGAAGCAAGAATCACAATAAAAATTTCTAAAGGATGCGATTTGACGCTGTTTGAAAAAATAAAAGGTTGACTGAAAAAATTATCTACTAATTGTCCAATTACAAAACCAATCATCACATAACTAGTTTTTGGAAGAATAACAGAACTAAAATCGGCTCCTATAAAACTACTCATGGTTAGGAGTAACATTAGAACTCCACCAATGATTGGACCTAGGTAAGGTATGAGATTTAGTAATGCACAAAGAAAAGCTATGATAAAGGCATTTTCGACATCAAAAATGGCTAATACTATACTGTAGATGATCAGCAGTATGCTAATTTGGAGGAGTAATCCTAAAAAATAACGAGAGAGTAAACTTTTTGTTTTGTCTAGAGACTTTTCAACTCGATCAGTTACTTTATCATTTACAAGGGCTAAGATGATTCGATCCTGTAAATGACTGTCTTTTAAGAAAAAGAAGAGAATAAAAACTACAGAAAATAACCCAATAGTAAAGCCTCCCAAGAGTTCTAAGGTCTGATTGAGCAGTTCAGGCAAAAGCCCAAAATTGACATTCTTAAAGAGGTTATCTACAGAAAATTGCTGCTGCCAAAAGCTGTTATCGAGATTGAAATAGATTCCCATTTCTTGGATGAGTGTTTCTATATTATCCTTAAGTTCATTGACTTCTAAAAGAGACAGGTTTTCACCTTGCTGAAGAAGTAGAGGAACAAAAAGTGAAAAAATACTAATCAAAATCCACATAAGAAAAACGATGGTAATTGAGGATGCGATGATATTTTTTAATTTTAAACGCTTAGTTAAAAATCGATTAATTGGTCTGCCTATTAAGCTTACAATCCCCGCAATAACCATGTAAATAATTAGTGTTTTGACTTGAAGGAGTAACCAAACAAGAATACAGATGCCAGTTAACTGAAGAACAGCTCTGACGATTCCGTTAGAAATATCTTTTGCATTCATAGGTTAAATATAGGAAAGTTTAAAGCGTCAATTAATCTGTTGTTGAAGAAATGCAGTATGGCATGCCAACAGTCCTGCTGTTTCCGTTCGAAAGCGTTGATTTCCAATGCTTACAGAACGAATCCCTTTATTTTCAGCAGCATCGATTTCTTCTCGACTAAAGTCTCCTTCAGGACCAATAAGAAAGGTTATACTGCTTTGATTTAGGGGACAGTCGGACAAATTGAGCCTGGGACTTTTCTGACAATGGGCAATGTAGGCGTTTTGAATATTATTTTTTAGAAAATCAGCAAAGGAAATTAAAGGATGAATCTCGGGAAGATAAAATTGTTGAGATTGCTTGAGTGCAGCAATGGCAATTTTTTCAAATCTCAAGGCTTTGGTTACTTTTCGTTCAGAATGTTGGCAGAGTAGTGGGGTTATGGACGCTACACCTAATTCTGTCAACTTTTCAATCAACCACTCCATACGGTTATTATTTTTCGTGGGTGCTATAGCTAAATGAATTT
Source organism: uncultured Flavobacteriaceae bacterium (assembly GCA_964583375.1). Classification (GTDB taxonomy): domain Bacteria; phylum Bacteroidota; class Bacteroidia; order Flavobacteriales; family Flavobacteriaceae; genus MS024-2A. The sequence goes on along the minus strand of CAZOWC010000056.1, from coordinate 744 downwards.
GTTTCTCAGGAACGATGTGTTGATGTGACTCAATTTTTTTTGCTCTGGCAGAGTTGGATGCTACATGGGTTAATTCTCCAATCCATTCCAACCCTTTTCCGTTTGTGATAGTGATATGGTCTCCCGCTCTTTTTCTGAGTACTTTGGACAAATGTTTGCTCTCATCTTTAGAAAAAGAAAAGTCTGATATCGAATCTTCTAGATGTATGTCATAGAATAATATCATAATCAATATTTTAAACGAGATAAAGACGCATCACTAAGCGATCCAAACTCTTGGTTTTGAATCTTATAATAGGCGGCAATTCCAATCATGGCAGCATTATCAGTGGTATACTTTAAGGGGGGTAAAAAGACCTGCCATTGTTTGCTGTCCTCTCTCGAAGCCAATTGATTCCTCAATTCAGAGTTTGCAGCAACCCCACCGCCAATCACGATTTGATTCAATTCATAGGCCTTGGCTACTTCTTCAATTTTATTGAGAATGATTTGTACCAAAGTGAATTGTAAACTAGCGCAAAGATCATTTAAGTTGTTACTTATAAAATGTTTGTTTTTACTGCTTTGCTTGTGAATAAAATTAGTGAAAGCTGTTTTTACACCGCTATAACTAACATCATAGCCTTTCATATTGGGTATTGGAAACTGAAATTTATAGGGATCACCTTCTTGTGCGAGCTTGTCAATTTGAGGCCCTGAGGGGTAGTCTAAACCCATGCGTTTTCCGCATTTATCAAAAGCCTC
>CAZOWC010000055.1:0-7640 GCA_964583375.1 uncultured Flavobacteriaceae bacterium | reverse complement strand
CCAGGATCGGACGATTTATGAAGATGCTTTTATCTTCGCTCCTAACCTCAACGCTATGGGATTGATGAATCAACGAGACTTTAAAAATTATCGTGAATTATTCGATTTAATGGAATCCTTAATCGAAGGTCCAGACCTGTTGATTTATCTACGCAGCAGTATTCCCAATTTGGTCAATAAAATCCACAAACGCGGACGTGAATACGAAAACAGTATCAGTATTGATTACCTCAGTAGACTCAATGAACGCTATGAGGCATGGATCAGTACCTATGATAAAAATAAAATGGTCATCATAGATGTCGATGATTTGGATTTTGTTGAAAACAAAGACGACCTGGAAACGGTAATCGCTTTAATTGATAGGGGTCTAGCTAAGGTTGCATAAAAAAGAGGCCAGCAAAGCTGACCTTTAAAAATTTCTAAAACTTACTTTTTATTTTTGCGTTCCCTCTTCTTCCATATGTTTGTGAAGTTCGGGTTGAGTTTTTGAATCACCAGTTACTTGAACGGACATTTCATCCTCACCTTTTTCGGTGGTGATCGTAACCTCAACCTTTTTATCAGTTTTTTCACCAGGAACAACTAATTCTGCGGTTTGTTCTTGAGCCGAATGGCTTAGGTTGTAAGCGGTCATTTCTGAACTGTCCATTGCAATACTTGGTGCTATGACCAGAGCTACTACAGACATCAATTTGAGAAGGATATTTAATGAAGGTCCAGAAGTATCTTTAAAAGGATCTCCTACAGTATCACCAACTACAGCAGCTTTGTGTGCTTCTGTTCCTTTTCTTCCTTGCTCTTCAATCATTTTCTTAGCATTATCCCAAGCTCCACCGGCGTTAGACTGGAAGATGGCCATCAACACCCCACAAGTAGTTACCCCTGCGAGTAAGCCTCCAAGCATTTCAGCACCTCCTATAAAACCAACGGCTACGGGAACAACAATTGCAAGTACACCAGGCAATACCATTTCTTTGATAGAAGCTGTTGTTGAGATTGCAACACATTTGTCGTATTCTGCTACACCATCAGCAGCGTCAAATATTTTTCTGTCTGCTGCAGTCGCTTTGGACATATCTGAATCATATTTGATCATCACGTCAAGTGCTGCTCTCAAAGCAGGAATATCTCTAAACTGACGACGTACTTCTTCGATCATCGCCATGGCTGCTCTACCTACCGCATTCATCGACAAGGCAGAAAACACAAATGGTAACATTCCTCCAACGAGGAGTCCCGCCATTATTTTAGGTTGTGATACATCAATGGCAACTACACCTGCAGTTTTCATAAAGGCTGCAAACAAAGCCAAGGCAGTAAGTGCTGCTGAAGCAATTGCAAAACCTTTCCCAATCGCAGCAGTAGTATTTCCAACTGCGTCTAATTTGTCTGTTCGCTCGCGAACTTCGCTAGGGAGTTCTGCCATTTCAGCAATTCCTCCAGCGTTATCAGAGATCGGTCCGTACGCATCTACTGCCAACTGAATACCTGTGTTTGCTAACATTCCAACTGCTGCAATCGCAATCCCGTAAAGGCCTGCAAAATAATGTGAAACCAAAATCGCTCCAGCAATTAAGATAATTGGAACTGCTGTTGACATCATTCCTACTCCTAAACCAGCGATAATGTTTGTAGCTGCTCCTGTTTCTGATTGCTTTACAATAGAATTCACAGGTTTAGTTCCTGTACCTGTATAATATTCTGTTACTTTACCTACAGCCAATCCGGCAACGAGTCCAGCAATAGTAGCATAAAAAACTCCCATAGCTCCTGATGGTAAACCTTCAACACTCTCAGGTATAAATGCGTTTATTAAAAAATATGAGGCGATTAGCATCAATCCAGCAGAACCAAATTCTCCCAAGTTTAATGCCGCATGTGGAGAACCTCCTTCTTTAACTCGTACGAAGAATGTTCCGATAATGGACATTATGATTCCTACCGCAGCTAATGCTAAAGGAAGGTAAACAGCACCTAAACCGTCAAACTCAGGGGTTACAATTAATGCTCCCAATACCATGGTTCCGATAATTGACCCTACATAAGATTCAAAAAGGTCAGCTCCCATACCGGCAACATCACCTACATTATCACCTACATTATCTGCAATGGTTGCAGGGTTTAAGGGGTGGTCTTCTGGAATACCTGCTTCTACTTTTCCTACTAGATCAGCACCTACATCAGCAGCTTTGGTATAAATACCTCCACCCACACGTGCAAACAATGCTATGGATGAGGCTCCAAGCGAGAATCCAGAAAGTACATTAAGCACTTCTGTGATCTCCCAACCTTGACCGCTGTAGATGGCAAACAAACTGCTTAGACCTAAAACACCTAATCCAACAACACCCAATCCCATTACCGCTCCTCCGGCAAAAGCGACTTCTAGTGCTTTCCCTAAAGATGTTCTGGCAGCATTGGTCGTTCTAACGTTTGCTTTAGTAGCTACTTTCATTCCGATAAATCCAGCCAGTGCAGAACAGATAGCCCCTACGATAAAAGACACTGCTACCATACCGTTGGATCCAGCTTCTGCCTGTCCTTTAAAGAATAAAAGGATTGCAACTGCCACTACAAAAATGGATAAGATTTTATATTCCGCTTTTAAGAAGGACATTGCCCCGTCAGCAATATTTTTAGCTATACGAGCCATTTTCTCATTTCCAACTTCTTGCTTAGAGACCCAATTGTTTTTAATAAATACAAAGAGAAGCGCTAAAACTCCAAAAGCAGGTAAAAATTGAATGATTAATTCCATCGTGATTTTTTATGATTAGTTTGTGATTTTTCGTCGGTAAAATTAGTAAAACAAAGCTGAATTCAAAACCTCAGTAATAATCTATTTGACATGGGAGGAAACAGCTATTGACTACTCTTCAGTTTAAAATTATTTATAAAGTACTTTTTTGATTGATTTTACAACATCTTCCGCATTGGGCAACCACTCTTTTAACAGTACTGGTGAGTAGGGAGCAGGGGTATCTGCTGTATTTATTTTTTCAATCGGTGCATCCAAATAATCAAAGATTTCACTTTGGACTTGGTAAGTAATTTCAGTTGAAATATTTCCAAATGGCCAAGACTCTTCGAGTATTACAAGGCGGTTGGTTTTTTTGACTGATTCAAAAATAGTCTGATAGTCCATCGGTCTAATGGTTCTCAAATCGATGACTTCACAGTCTATGTTTTCTTCTGCGAGAATTTCAGCAGCTTTCAAGGCTTCTTTTAAGATTTTTCCAAAAGAAACTAAGGTAATGTCTTTACCTTTTCGCTTGATATCAGCAACTCCTATGGGTAAAGTGAATTCTCCTTCTGGCACCTCTCCCTTATCCCCATACATTTGTTCAGATTCCATAAAAATTACAGGGTCATTATCTCTAATGGCCGATTTTAAAAGCCCTTTTGCATCATAAGGATTTGAGGGGACAATTACTTTTAGACCTGGGCAATTTGCATACCAGCTTTCAAAAGCTTGAGAATGAGTTGCTGCCAACTGACCCGCAGATCCTGTAGGCCCCCTGAAGACAATAGGGCAAGGGAATTGTCCACTAGACATTTGTCTAATTTTAGCTGCATTATTAATGATTTGATCAATACCTACCAAAGCAAAATTAAAGGTCATAAACTCGATTATAGGGCGATTACCCGTCATGGTAGAACCTACTCCTATACCTGAAAAACCTGCTTCTGAGATCGGAGTGTCGATTACTCTTTTATCCCCAAATTCATCAAGCATTCCTTTTGAGGCCTTGTAAGCTCCATTGTACTCTGCTACTTCCTCACCCATCAGGTAGATTGACTCATCCCTCCGCATCTCTTCGCTCATAGCCTCTGCAATGGCCTGTCTAAATTGTATGGTTTTCATGTATTCGATATCAATGAAGCGCAAATTTAATCAATAATTATCTATTTACTTTACTCAATAAACAAGGAAAATAAGCGTTAGAAGAAATAGTTCTCAATTTTTTTAAAAAAGAGCATACTAAAAACATAATTTTGATCTTATGAAATTGATTCAAATGTCGGTAAAAGGAATCTCCTATAGCGAAACGCAAACAGGGGCCTATGCTCTGATTTTGAGTGAAAGTGAAGGTGATAGAAAACTACCTGTAATAATCGGCGGTTTTGAAGCACAATCTATTGCTATTGCTTTAGAGCAAGAGGTCAAGCCCAGCAGACCACTAACTCACGATCTTTTCAAAAGTTTTGGTGAGCGTTTTGAAATAATAGTAAAACAGGTTATTATTCATAAACTAGTAGACGGTATATTTTATGCCAGTCTAATCTGTGAACGCGATAAAATAGAGGAAATCATTGATTCTCGTACTTCAGATGCAATTGCTTTAGCCCTGCGATTCGGTGCTCCCATATACACCTATGATTCTATTTTGAAAAAGGCTGGCTTTACCGCTGCCGTATCTTCTGGTGAGAAAAAATTATCAGAAGACAATTGGATTCAGAACTTTGTGACCGAACAAAGTAAAAAAACCATTACCAATGAGGAACTTAGCGAACTTTCTGTTAAAAAACTCAGGGATCTTCTTAGCACACTTGTACTCCAAGAAAACTACGAAAAGGCAGCTCGAGTAAGGGATGAGCTCTCCAAAAGAAAAAGCTAAACCGCTTTGTTAATTTTTTTTGAACAATTTTTTTAAAAGTCAGACTTTCATTCTTTGAATTGCAGCTATTTTTGAGTAATGCTATTCCTTTAAATGAATGAAACAATATTTAGACTTATTACAATATATCGATACCCATGGGGTTGAGAAAACCGATCGTACTGGAACTGGAACTAAAAGCGTTTTTGGATATCAAATGCGGTTTAACCTGGCGGAGGGTTTTCCCTTGGTAACAACCAAAAAAATCCATTTAAAGTCTCTAGTACACGAATTACTTTGGTTTTTAAAAGGATCGACCAACATCGAATACCTTCAAGAAAATGGTGTTCGGATTTGGAACGAATGGGCAGATGAAAATGGAAACTTAGGTCCTGTTTATGGTCATCAGTGGAGAAACTGGAACAGTGAGGGTATCGACCAAATTCAGGGTGTTATTGAAACCCTAAAGAGCAATCCAGATAGTCGCAGGATGCTTGTTTCAGCTTGGAACCCCAGTGTGCTTCCTGATAACAGTATTTCATTTTCTGAAAACGTAAGCAACAACAAAGCTGCGCTCCCTCCTTGTCATGCATTTTTTCAATTTTATGTGGCAGATAATAAGCTTTATTGCCAGTTGTACCAACGCAGTGCAGATGTGTTTCTAGGTGTTCCTTTTAATATCGGTTCATATGCACTTTTGACCATGATGGTTGCGCAAGTTTGTGGATTTGAAGCTGGTGATTTTGTTCACACCTTCGGTGATGTTCACATTTACTCCAACCATCAGGAGCAAATTAAGGAACAATTATCACGATCTCCTAAACCATTACCGACCATGAAATTAAATCCAGAAATCAAAAATATATTTGATTTTACGTACGAAGATTTTGAGCTTTTAAACTACGATCCACACCCCTTAATTAAAGGGAGGGTGGCTATTTAGTTCCCTAAAGGACCTTAAAGTTTTAAGTAACTTTCTCAAGTCTTTTTCCGTATTATAAAAATGAAAGGAAACACGCACACCTGAACCTCGCTGTACGCATCGGATATTGTTTTTTTGAAGAAAGGTAAATAGTTCTTCCTCTCCATTAATATTAAAAATTGAACTGTGAAATGTTCGTTCTCCAAGCCATTGGGGTAAAAATTCATCTGCTATCAATTGGTTTTTTGCTTCCTCACTCAAAGCAGCTTTTTCTTCAACTAAGGATTGAAAGTCGTGTTGAACCAATTCTCGAATCGCAAAATCTAGACTGGCCATACCAAGTATATTGAAATGTCCATTATAAAAACGCTCTCTAATTTTGTCAACTTTTTGGCTTGTCATTGCAACAAAAGCTTTTGAAAGCATTACTATACCGTTGCCAAAACCTCCGAGCAGCCATTTATACCCACTACCAGCAACTAAATCAAATGGAGATTTATCAAAATGAAATGGATGAGCCCCTAAAAATTGAGTTCCATCACCGATGATGATCAGGCTAGGGTACTCCTTTTTTAAACTAAATAAAAACTCTTGATCAATCAATAAACCAGAAGTGTACTGCACTATACTCAAGGCCAAAACTTGAAATTCCTCCGATTTTAATTTTTCTTTAATAGCCTCCTCTATCTGTGATTGCATAGTAATTTTAGCACTATCAAAACCTTCTTCCTTGAATGCATCAGTCAAAGAGGGATAATCATCTTCAATCAACAATACCTTCATTTTTTTGGGTAAAAAAGAGAGTGCTGTTCGGATTCCATTAGAAAAATTTGAGGTGCCAAAGCAGCGGTCAGGAGTTAGACCGAAGAATGATGCAAAATGCTGATGCATAGAATCCAAGTCATCGTAAGCTTTCATCTTGTATTGGTCCCCTCCATTTTTGAGGTAGAACTCTTCGTGTGATTTTCTAAATTCAGCGAGCTGAGTGGACATCAAACCTACATAAGCTGTATTGAGGTAGGTTGTATTTGTTAATAACGGATAGTAAGCTTTTATCATGGGTTTAAGAGAAAGTGTATTTTTGCTTCAAAATTAATCTTTTAGTAGGATGAATGAATCGAAATCTTCAAAAGAAATTACTTTGATAGCTGCGGCGTCAGAAAACAATGCCCTTGGGAAAGACAACAAACTCATTTGGCACCTTTCAGAAGATTTAAAACGTTTTAAACGGTTGACTCAAGGTCATGCCATTATCATGGGAAGAAAAACTTTTGAATCCATGCCAGGGGCTTTGCCTAATAGAAAAAACATAGTGTTAACTTACAACAAGTACTACAAGGCTAAAGATGCTTGGGTGGCTCATTCAATTGAAGAAGCATTGAGTTTGACTGACGGAGATAATCAACCGTTTATTATTGGAGGTGGAGAAGTTTATAAATTGTTTCTTTCTATAGCAGATAAAATTGAACTTACTCGTGTACACAGTACCTTTAAAGCAGATGCTTTTTTCCCAAAAGTCGATTCTACTCAATGGGATTTAATTGAAGAAGAAAAGCATTTCAGTTCAACTGATCAGCCTTATGATTATTCCTATTTGACTTATTCAAAGAAGACTCAATGAACGCATTTATATTTCCAGGGCAAGGAGCCCAATTCCCGGGTATGGGAAAAGATCTTTTTGAGAGCAGCGCCATAGCAAAAGAACGGTTTGCACAAGCCAACGAAATTCTGGGTTTTAAAATCACTGAAATCATGTTTGGTAAAGATGCCGAAACATTAAAACAAACCGAGGTAACTCAACCTGCCATTTTTTTACATTCAATCATTTTGAGTGAGGTCATGGGCAAACGGTTTCAGCCTGAGATGGTTGCTGGGCATTCGCTTGGTGAGTTTTCTGCTCTAGTAGCTGCACGTGTATTCAGTTTTGAAAAAGGGTTGTCCCTCGTTAGCGAACGTGCTTTAGCTATGCAAGCAGCATGTAATGAAGCACCTGGGACTATGGCAGCGATTCTAGGTTTGGATGATGAAAAGGTTGAGTCTATATGTGAATCAAATCCAGGAGTTGTTATTCCAGCCAATTACAATTCCCCGGGACAGTTAGTGATTTCTGGAGCTGT
>CAZOWC010000054.1:0-7718 GCA_964583375.1 uncultured Flavobacteriaceae bacterium | reverse complement strand
AGATGCTGCATCACTTAGAAACTATCATATTGGTTTTATATTTCAAGTCTTTAATTTACTTCCTGTATATACCGTTTTCGAAAATGTTGAATTTGCGCTTTTACTACAAAAAAATTCAGCTAATGAAAGAAAAGAAGCTGTTAAGAGAGCATTAAGCTGGGTAGGGCTTACTGATCACGCTCATAAAAGACCTGATAAATTGTCTGGAGGTGAAAGTCAAAGGGTAGCTATCGCAAGAGCAATGGTTAAAACTCCAAAAATTGTTCTTGCCGATGAACCTACCGCAAATTTAGATTCTGAGAATGCTCATGAAATACTTAAGACTATGAAGAAATTAAATCAAGAATTAGGCACCACTTTTCTTTTTTCAACACATGATGAAAAAGTGATGGGTTATTTAGATAGAATTATTCATCTTAGGGATGGTAAGATTGAGAAAGATGAAAGAAATAAATCATGAAATTAGAATTAAACCTTGCGCTTAAAAATCTATTTGGAGCCCGACTAAGGACGCTTTTGAATGTTTTAGTTTTATCCTTCTCTTTTGTAATTATAATTTTTCTTAATTCAATAATGGATGGATGGGATCAACAAGCCCAAAAGGATAGCATAGAATGGGAGTTTGGAAATGGGCATCTCATTAATGAAAATTTTGACCCTCTAGACCCTTATACGATTTTGGATGGTCATGGTAAAATACCTGAAAAATCCCTAGGATTGACTCCAATTCTTGACCGTCAAGCATCCATTTACCCACAAGGAAGAATGATTAGTATAGTTTTAAAAGGGATTAATTCTGAACAAACTATCTTAAAATTACCAACCAAAATATTAAAAGAAAGTGAAGAGGAATTCCCTGTAATAATTGGCAAAAGACTTGCTGAGTCTACTAAACTAAATAAAGGAGATCGCGTTCAAGTTAGGTGGAGAGATAGCAAAGGAACTTATGATGCTAATACACTATCAATTGTTGAAGTCTTCGATTCTAATGTGCCTAATATCGATAATGGGAAAATCTGGATTGATATTGATAAACTTTGGGAAATGACAACCTTGGATAATGAGGCTTCATATTTTATTGTCGATGATCAATTTAAAAATCCCGAATTATCTTCTTGGAATTTCAAATCACAGCTTACCCTACTAAAAAGTCTCAAAGATTTAATCAATCAGAAAAAAACAAGTCAATCTATTGTTTATGGACTTTTATTGGCAATTGCACTCTTAGCAATTTTCGATACTCAAATTTTATCCATTTTTAGAAGACAAAAAGAAATTGGAACTTACATAGCATTAGGCATGACTCGCATGCGTGTGGTGCGTTTATTTACTATAGAGGGAAGCGTATACAGTATTTTAGCGTTAATCGCAGGAAGTATTTATGGAGTCCCTTTTTTTATTTATATGTCTAAAGTAGGTTTTCCAATTCCACCGGCAGACCAAAAAATGGGAATTGCGTTGGCTGATGTAATATACCCTGTTTATGGTATTAAATTGGTGTTAATTACCATTCTAACAGTAATTATATGCGCTACAATTGTTAGTTATCTACCCGCAAGAAAAATTGCAAAATTAAATCCAGTTCTTGCACTTAAAGGAAAAAATCAATGATAAAATTCATAATAAAAGGAATTTTAAGAGATAAAAGCAAAAGTTTAATTCCTATTACTGTTATATCAGTTGGAGTAATGGTAACAGTTATGATGTCAGGTTTTTTGAATGGAATTTTTTCTGATGTGATCAATCAAAATGCAAAACTTGATACTGGACACTTGAAGATCATGACTAAGCCTTATTTAGAAAACAAAGAACAGCTTCCAAATGATCTAGCACTTTTAGAAATAAATGAATTAATTGATTCTTTAAATCTTAATTATCCTAATTTAATTTGGACACCTAGAATTAAATTTGGCGGAATAATGGATGTGCCTGATGCTTTAGGCAACACCAAATCACAAGGACCTGGGATGGGGTTAGCAATATCTCTTCAAAATAAAGAATCTGGAGAATTACAAAGACTTCAATTAAACAAATCTTTAAAAAAAGGGAGGTTACCTGAAAGGAGTGGAGAGGTTATTTTAAGTGATAATTATGCTAATAAATTAAATATTTCAACAGGTGAAAAAATTACATTTTTCGGAACTACGATGGAAGGTAGTATGGTTTTTCAAACTTTTGAAATGACAGGTACTGTGAAATTTGGATCACCGCTAATGGATAAAGGTACTTTCATCATTGATATCATTGACGCTCAAAATATGCTTGATATGGAAAATGGAACTGGAGAACTTTTAGGATATTTTAAAGACAATAAATACAATGACCAAAAAGCTCTAGTTGTTTCAGAGAATTTTAATGCAAAATTTAAAGATAGTGAAGACGAATATGCTCCTGTGATGGTAACACTTAAAGATCAAAATGGTTTGAGAGAGAGTCTAGAAATGGGAGATGCTTTTTCTGGGGTTTTTGTTTTCATATTTATTCTAGCAATGTCACTTGTTTTGTGGAACACTGGGCTCATTGGTGGTCTAAGGCGTTATAATGAATTTGGTATCCGTTTAGCTATTGGAGAATCTAAAAACAATGTATTTAAACTACTATTACTTGAGGCTTCAGTTATTGGATCAATTGGCTCTACAATTGGAACTATCTTAGGTCTTATTTTTTGTTATTACCTTCAAGAAGTAGGAATTGACATCTCAGATGATACCGCCAATTCAACAATAATAATGCCCTCTGTAATGAGAGCTTATGTAACCCCAAATCTCTTTTTTATTGGTTTTATACCAGGCTTATTTTCAATGCTTTTTGGAACTGCCTTGGCTGGAAGAGGAATTTATAAAAGAGAAACTGCTCGTCTATTTAAAGAATTAGAAGTATAAAATAAAATCATGCAAAAACAACTCATCATTCTATTAATTTCGATTCAATTCCCTTTTTTGTTGTCATCACAACAAATTGATCAAAAAGCATTGAATATCATCGAAAAAATTGATAAAAATATGTTCTCTAAAACTCAAATTGTCACTTCTGAAATGATCGTTTATGGAAAAAGAAAAAAAAGAGTAATTAAATCAAAAGGTTATTCCAAGGGAAAAGAAAATAATTTTACAGAATATCTATCTCCTGAAAGAGAAAAAGGAACAAAAATGCTAAAACTTGATGATCGACTATGGATCTATTCTCCCGCAACAGATCGAACTATTCAGCTTTCTGGTCACCTTCTTAGACAATCTGTTATGGGTTCCGATCTTTCTTATGAGGATATGATGGAAGAAAGAAAATTATCTGAGATATATACTGCTAAAATAGTTAAAGAGGATAATTTCAACAATACCCCAGTTTGGATAATGGAGCTTTTATCAAAAGTGGAAGGTTTAGCTTACCATAAAAGGACCTTATGGATTGATAAAAATAAATATGTTCCACTAAAAGAAAACTTATATGCAAAAAGTGGGACTTTACTAAAAACAACAACTTTTACAGACATAAGGAAAATTAATGCCAGATGGTACCCTATGAAGATTAATTATAAAGATATGCTTAAGGATGGAAAGGGAACTGATTTTGTAATACTTAATATTTCTTTTGACTCCAATATTCCTAAAGAATATTTTTCGAAAAATATTTTGAAAAGATAATCCTTGATAAAGTAAAGAAACCTTCACTTTAGAGAGCTTAAATTTTAGTTATTAATTCTGTGATATTATGTTTTCATTCTTTCACCAATGAGGGGGAATTAGTAGTTGTTCAAAAAAACCCCCAATCTTTCTTTGTCGGTCTATAAAATGGATTTCTAAAATCCAATGCCTCTGTTCTCCATTTTTGCTTGGAATATTCATATCAATGTGATTTTCTGGATGGATATAATTTGTTTTGTCTTCATTTTCGAGTTTTTCGTGTGGGAAATGACCGATAAGATGTCCTGCAATATGTCCTCCAAATTCCCATCTTTTGTCGGTAGCCAAATCACAACAATACTTATATAGTGTAGCTCCGCTGATCTTCTTTTTTGAGTGAAAAAAAGCATTTGCTTCTTTCCAAGCGACTTCAATATCTGAGACCAGTTTGTGTTTTAAGGGATCTCCTCCTAGTACGTAAGTTCTTCCGAAATCCGCTTCCCAATCTTCGAAAATAGGACCAAAATCCAAAAACACAATATCGTCTTCTTTAATGAGGAGATTTTCGGGATTTTCATCATAAGGGAACAAGGTATTTTCTCCTCCTCGAACAATGCGTTTGTGCCAGTATTTTTTTATGCCAAAGAGTTTAAAAGCCATATCATAAACTTCTTGGTTTATTTCTCGTTCTGTTTTTCCTGGTCGGATGAGTTGGCTATTTTCTATTTCCCGAAAAAGAGTGGCTGCTTTTTGTTCTGCCTCAATAAGAAGATTTATCGCTTTTGACATGTATCAAATATAGACCAAGCTAAGGAAATGAAATTGAAAATTAGAAAAAAAAGAAAGTCAAAGAGAGTTTATATTTCAGTGCTATATCCACAAGAAAAAAGATAGAATTTTAAATTACAAAAATTGTACTAGTGAAACACCATAACCGCTGAAGCTAAATCTGAGGATAAGTTAGTCTTATCAATGGATTAGAAGGTTTTTCGATTATAGACATTGGTGTAAAAGAAAATTTATTTCATTTCAGTCTTTATCCATTTCAGAAATAATTGTGAATTTTTATTCGAAATCTTCTCATATTTTAAAAATGGATTTTTTGCATGATAACCTGTTTTAAAAAAATCTGAAAACATATATGCTGAGATTTCATTTGGATGGTCAAGACCTCTTTTAATAGGGAAAGATTGAGTGTAAAAATCAAGTTCTGATAAAGGCTTTGAAGCAATAACATTATTTATTTTGACTATTGAATAAGTATTGTCTTTTTTCTCTATTTCAAATACGACATCTTCAAAATCTTTGCCCATAACAGGAATCTCTATGTCTTTTGTAATGAGTGTCCGAACCCAATAAAATTTTTTTTCCAAATTAGGATCTGGAATAAGCCATTCTGCTATAGGTGCGTCCGGATTTGAAACTTGGTCCCGGGTAATCTCAATCTCATTTGGCATTTTATTTTTTAGAAAACCCCAATCTTTAGAGTAGAGTTTTTCAAATTTTGATTTAAAAGTTCTTTGTAATGAGTGCATCTGTTCATGTACCAATAATCCGCCTAGAGAAAGAATTAATTTTGATTCACTTTCCTTGTCCATATCTGTTGACCATTCCTTAGAAAGGCGGTCAAGGTAAACTTGACTTAGTATGATGTATGTGCCACGAGTATGAGCAAAACCCCCACAGAGCCAATTTTGAACCTTTATAAATCTCCAAGGATGGTTTGCCATTGAGTTGAGTTCATTTTTCAATAACCATTTATTTGTTTTTTTTACAACAAATGATAAAATTTCCTTTTCTCTCTCAGAAAAATCTATAACTGCAGATGAAAATTTGTTTTTAGCAAATGCTCTTGCTGAATCAATATTTTGTGGGGCTTTTTCTTGAACGAATGTAGAAATTTCTTTCACTTGAAGCTGTGAAAAGTAAGGTTCAAAAGTTTCATCTAAGATTGCTGTTTCACCTTCTGACTTCTTCAAAAACTGTATTCTCGAATGAACTAGTGGACTTTTATGAATTTCTTTGATTTGATATTCATTAAGACTATTGATTGGGTCAATTCTGTCTTGAAATGCTCCATCTCCCTGAATGTTTGGAAGTGAGTCAATAATGTTGGAATCATCTATGACATGTTTTAAGCCCAAATTATGTCCCACTTCGTGCGCTACCACAAAAGCTTGCATAAAGTTATAATCTTTATCATTTGATTTATTTCTATCACCTAATGCAATAAATACAATATTTCCATTCATCATTCCTCTTCCCGTGGGTCCTGGATTACCATCTATTGCATTAACAAAAAACATATTTATAATATCGTTTTGTCCTCTTAGGAAATTATTTCTAGAGGCAATTTCAACAATACTGTCCAAATTAATTTCCCCGTCTCTAGCTGCTGTATTATTAAAAAATAATGGCTCTAAAAAATAAAAATCAATATCGGCTTTTGAGTAAGCCATATCTACTAATTTTTCCGATGTATTTATTTTAGCAGGGTTAACTCCTAAATCGGATTGAGTAATAATTGGCTGGACAATAATCAAATTTGATTTTTGTTTATTAATTTTAAAGTTAGAGCAACCCATTATGAATACAATTATCAGTGAGTTAAGCACTATAAAATTTAATCGATTTCTCATGATGTTTTTAAGATAATCTAATTTATTGAATTTCAATTAAACAAACCCGTGTGCTTGGATCAAAATTAAAACCTTTTATTGGTGCAAGGTTAAACCCTAATAGAGAGAACCAAACTCATGAAGGAGTTGCTTTCAACTTTAAAGGCATGTTTGAAAAAGGAGGAGGATATAAAAATTTGGGATATTCATATGTGTTATTAGTAGTGAAAACAATGTTTGAGCTAACTGCCGCTTATGATTTTGAAATACTAAGTAGACAGACTGATGTTACAAAAAAGTAGAAATGAAATCTTTTTTAAAATTTAAGTTTTAATGGAAACTTTCCCCAAACACATCTTAAAACCACTACACAGATTCTTAAGGTTAAGGCAATGATATTAATGAATTAGAAGGGATTAGGAATGGTGTTAGGGCAAATGCTACAGGGAAGAGTAGTTTTTTCATACATCTAAACTAACCAATTAAATGAGAATTTAAAGTAGCATTATAACGATGTAACTAAATTTTATTGAAATAGATGAAAAAACCCCTAAAGAATTAACTAAAGGGGCAAACTATTAAACTTAAAACATAAATTGAAAATTGTATTACAACAATCTATTTATTTTATAACGATTGTGAATATAATAACCCTTAATAAAATGGGGAAATATCTAGAATAAAAATGATTAAGTAGTTTTATCGCTGGAAGACATTCAAATCATTAAAAGCCAGAATAACTTTCATCAAAGTACTTTTAGAGAAAGGAATCCCCTATCATTTCAACATGTAAATTTATTGTAGCAGAGATACAAAGAAAGTTGAAAAAGTATAAAAAAATCTATCTGGATTATGTCCTGGATAAGACAACTAGGTTTATTTACATCTAATACTTAACCCAACAAAAGGTTTGATTCTTCTTAATTTATTGGTTATATGAAACTTGTATTAGCTTGTTATGACTGTTTAATTAGGAATTCTGAACATTAAATTATGGATTTAACGAATTTAAGATAATTTTTTCCATCACTTTGTATCCAGCTAAATTAGGGTGCACTAAGTCGTTGGCTGCGGTATATTCAGGTACTTTTAATCCTCCGACATTATCAACCATAGAAGAATAGTAATCTACATAAGTGATACCATTATCATTACAATATTTTTTCAAAATAGAATTTAACTCTACTATTTTTTGTGCAGGTTTCATTTTGGGTGACCATAAAAAGCGGATAGCAGGAAGCGCAGAACAGATATAAACACTTATATTATTCACCATTGCAATCTCGGCCATTGAAATTATATTTTCGGCGGTATTTTTAACGCTTATTGGTCCTGTGTTTCCAGCAATATCATTTGTTCCAGCCATAATGACAACACTTTTTGGTTTCAAATTAACAACATCCGATCTAAATCGAAGTAGCATTTGCGGGGAGGTTTGCCCTCCAATACCACGATTTATAAAAGGATTGTCAATGAAAAA
>CAZOWC010000053.1:0-7740 GCA_964583375.1 uncultured Flavobacteriaceae bacterium | reverse complement strand
GCGACAAAAGAATTTACTATAATTACCAGTGGTGGGGTCATGTAAATAAAGACGGTACTTTCAATTTCTATGCAAATGGAAATCTTGGGCAGAATATTTATATTATCCCTGATAAAGAAACTGTAATTGTTCACTGTGGTAATTCACTGCGGTTTTATAGTAGTGATTTTGATTTATGGAATGTTGCTTTGCAGCTGAAATAGAAATTAAATGATAACAATGAATTAAATCAATACTGGCTGAAACATCGATTAATTGTAGTAGAGGAAATCAAAATCATATTAGTTCAACTTTTCATAATAAGAGTCATTATTTGATGAGTGTCGATTAAGTCTATTGGAGTTAAACTGATGTTCGATATTTCCAATGAGTTATCCACTTCAATAATTCGTAACTATCTAATGGTATAACATATCCAAATGCTTGTTTTGCAGGAAGGGATGAGGTAGCTGAATACACTGAAGGCGAATGCTCTAATTAATAAATTCTTGTACTTTATTTTTTAATCCCTAATGTTCTCCCCATTTTTTATATTTTGGTTGTATGAATAGAAAAAGATGGATTTTAATTGGCATTACTATTTTACTTGCAATTCTCTTAAATCTTTACAATAAAGGTTACTTTAGTTTATGAAATATTTAAAATTACTTTGGTTAGTATCACTTGTATCTTTTATAGTATACTTTGTAATAGAATGGCTTGAAAGAGGTTTTGATTCTGTTTTATTTGCCACAGGTGTTGCTCTTTTAGTTTCGGGTGTTGGGTTTTTAAATAAAAAATAAATTCTTGTACTTTATTTAGAATAATCAATCGGATTCTGAATACAATTTTTGTATACTTTTTGAATCTCTAATCCAAATTCAATCTCAAAGTTATTTCTCCTCCAGATTAGTTTAATTTTTTTTTATATTTTGGTGGAACTTAAGAATTAAATTTAAACTAGAGTTTATTTTCTCATGGAAGAAATTTCTTCGCTCATGGCTGAGCAAACCTTCGCTATCAACACTGTCTGGGTAGCCTTATGTGCAGCATTAATCTTTTTTATGGAGGCTGGCTTTGCCTTATTAGAGGCTGGATTTATCCGAGCTAAAAATACCATGAGTATCATAGCAAAAGTAATTATCGATATTACTTTTGGTGGTATTGGATTTTTTATCGTCGGTTTTGGTATTGCTTATGGTACCTCCAACGGATGGTTTGCTTTTAACATCGGTATTTCAACTAATGATTTAGGATTAGGACTAACAGTCTCCAATAAATTATTTTGGTTTATACAATTAGGATTTGCTATAGCCGCGATTTCAATTGTTTCTGGTGCTTTGGCAGAAAGAATGAAATTATGGGCCTATGCAATTTTAGTCTTTGTGTTTTGTGCTGTGCTGTATCCTCTGGTTGCCAATTGGGTTTGGAATCCTAATGGATGGTTAGCTCTAAGAGGGTTTAATGACTTTGCAGGATCAGCAGCCGTTCACGCTATGGGTGGTTTTGCAGCTTTAGCTGCTGCAATTGTTTTAGGTCCTCGCCTCGGAAAATATAATGAAGACGGCTCCTCAAATACCATTCCAGGTCACAACCTACCTTTAGCAGCTGTAGGGGCTTTTATATTGTGGTTTGGATGGTTTGGTTTTAATCCAGGTTCTTCTCTAGGGGCAGTTGGCAACTGGGAATTAATTGGCTCTGTTGTAGTCAATACCTTTTTAGCTTCAGCAGCAGGAGGGATCGCAACCATGGTGTACACATATATTACTTATAAACAGATTGACATTACTATGGTCATCAATGGAATTTTAGCTGGTCTTGTTTCCATCACTGCTGGCTGTAATGCTGTTGGCCCTGGTGCTGCAATCCTAATTGGATTAATAGCAGGTGTGCTAGTGGATGTTGCAGTCTTGTTTTTCGATCGATTAAAAGTTGATGACCCCGTGGGTGCAATTGCAGTTCACGGGATTAACGGATTATTTGGAACTATTGCCGTTGGTTTTTTTGCTACAGAAGGTGGATTGTTTTTTGGAGGTGGGGCTTCCCTCCTTATCACTCAAATTATAGGAGTGTTAAGTATTGCAGTATTTTCATTTTGCTCAACTTACATTGTGATAAAACTCCTCAAAATGACTATTGGAATTCGAGTGTCTAAAGAAGAAGAAAAAGCCGGAATTGATGCCGTTTCTTTTGGAGTTAAATCTTATACCTCAAATGAATAATTTTAATAAATAATATGAAAAAAATAGAAGCCATTATCAGAAAATCAAAGTTTAAAGATGTAAAAGAAGCACTTCACAATGTTGAAGTCAATTTTTTTAGCTATTGGGATGTCACTGGAATAGGAAATGAAAAAGAAGGTCATGTTTATCGAGGAATTAGCTATAGCACTTCAGAAATTCAAAGGCGATATCTTTCAATCGTTGTCAATGACGATTTTGTGGAACCTACAATCAATGCCATTTTAAAATCTGCGGCAACAGACCGGGTCGGCGATGGGAAAATCTTTGTGCTTCCAGTAGATGAAGCTTATCGAATCCGAACAGGTGAAAAAGGAGGTGAATCATTAAATTAATTTGTCAGCTGAGTGCTAAAAAACAAATTTTAAAGACGACTATTCAGCAATAAAAATTATAGATAAACAACGATCAGCATAGTCATAAGCATAACGTAAAATTCTATTTGCGCTATGTTTCCATCCATTCAATAATGCTAACTGGCTTACCTTTCCAAACTACTGGTTTTTTATCGTAATCGTGAAAGGCTTGATTGTCATGTAAGTAGGCCCAAGACCAATGTCCGTTTTATAAAAAACTATCTCTGCCATATTGAACCGTAATATCAATAACTCGGTCAAATAGACTGTAATACACATTTTTACTTCCGATTTGCTTTAAACGTTTCTATAATGGTGTTGCAGTTTTATCTACCAATTTAACAGGGTTGTTTTGAGAATGGACATACCATATAGGGGTGTTTTTTAGTTTTAATAGCTGTTCCTCAGATACAAATTCGTTGTAATAGGCAAAAGAATTAATTTAAGTTGCTGCAAAGTATTTAAGATTTTCGATTAGTAGTTTTAATGACATTTTAACCCCCATTTGTACAACCCCCTAGGTATATTCTGTTTTGATATCTATATTCGGATTCTCTTCTACAAAACGCTGAATGAATATTTTTTAAAAGTGAAATAAACAGTGGTTTGTTTTTCTAACTCAACTTACTCAATAGTGAAATAAAGTTAGTGTGATTTCTAATAAAATAATCTGCTACGGTTTTTTTCTTTCCAACTTTAATTTTAAAAACCTCTGAAGGAAGGTTCATAAACATATTTTCATCTGTTACATCATCTCCGGCAACCAGCACAAAATCGTAATCTTTTGAATTGTAAATATCCAAGGCTACAACCCCCTTATTGATGTTAGCAGGGACAAGTTCCAAAACTTTATTGCCATCTAAGAGGGTGAGATCATTGGGCAAAAGACTTGAAAGAACGGTTTTTAGTTCAACTGATCGAGCGATACCCAACTCAGGATCGGCCTTGCGATAATGCCATACTAAAGAATTTTTTTTGTGCTCTATAAAAGTTCCAGGCGTATTATCTGTAAAAGTATCTAAGACAGGTAACAAATGTTCTTTCCACTCACTACTCATACCTTTTTTCTCATTCCATTCAGTGAAAGGATTCTTTAAAAACAGTCCGTGTTCTGCTACCAAAGTAATCTTAAGATGGGCAAAATGTTGCTCCAAAAACTCGTGAGGACGACCACTAATTATCACCACGTCTATCCCTTCCTCCTTGCTTAAATCCTGGAGTAAATTCAATAACTTTTCAGTGGGGACGGCTTTATTTGGATTTTCGTGAAAACCTACCAATGTCCCGTCATAATCTAAGAGTAATAGTTTATTCTTGGCTTTACTAAATTCTTGGGTTATTTTAGAAGAGACAGCCGTATTTACTAATTGTATATGAGAACTGGATTCTTTGTTTGCAACTTCATTGAGTGCATTCATAAAGTTCGAAGACCATTTATCAATATCATAGCGCCGTATTCTTTTCCTTGAGATCGTATTGCGCTCTTGCTGTTCCATAAGTGGCATTTCAATTGCAGTTTTAATGGATTGAGCAAGTTGTTCGATGTCAAAAGGATTGACCAATAAAGCTTGAGGGAGTTCTTTTGAAGAGCCTGCCAATTCACTTAATATGAGGACACCATCATTTTCAACTCGAGTTGCAAGGTATTCTTTGGCTACAAGATTCATTCCGTCTCTTAGGGGAGTGATCATCGCAACATCAGAGGAAACATAAAGGTCTATGAGGTTTTCAAATTGCATGGAGCGGTAGTAATACCAAACCGGTGTCCAATTGACAGTTGCAAATTTTCCATTTATTCTTCCTACAACCTCATCTGTTTGCCTTTTTAACTGTTTGTACTGTGACACCTTTGATCTAGAAGGTACTGCCAACATCACTAGGCGAATTTTATCATGATACTCTGGATAGGTGTCCAAAAATCGTTCAAAAGCGAGTAATCGATTTACCACCCCTTTTGTATAATCTAAACGGTCTATTGATAAAATTAACTTTCCTTTATTCTCTAATTTGTGAGCATTAATTTGCTTTTTCAATTCAGAACTTTCTAAAGAAGTATTCTTTAAATTTTCAACTGCTGCACTTTCAAATTTTTTGTAATCTATCCCCATAGGAAAGGTGTTGACCACAATTTCACGACCGTGATGCAGTATAATGTTAAAATTGACTTCAAAGTTCAGTATCCGTTTAACAGAACTCAAAAAATGCCTTTCGTAATCGTAAGTGTGAAAGCCTATTAAATCTGATCCCAATAAGCCATTAAGTAAGCGTTCTCTTTCTGGAAAAATCCTAAAAATTTCAAAAGATGGAAAGGGTATGTGTAAAAAGAAACCAATGGTTACCTCTGGATTAATCTCTTTAATCATTTGAGGACATAACATCAATTGATAATCATGAACCCAAACAATATCTCCGTCTTCAATTACCTCCAAAACTGCATTGGCAAATTTTTGATTCACTTGTATATAGTATTCCCATTGTTTGTTGTCAAACTGATGATATTCGATAAAATAATGGAACAAGGGCCAAAGACATTTGTTTGAAAAACCAAAATAAAAATTATCCAACTCATCTTCATTTAAAAAAACTGGATGCAATTGATTGTCAGCTAAATCTCGGATTATTTGATTTTTACTTTTTTTATCAAGTATGTCTGAACTTTTTCCTGGCCATCCTACCCATAAAGAATCTCCCTCTTGATGAACAGATTTCATTCCTGTTGCCAAACCTCCACTGGTAGGAGTAAATGACCATGAGTCATTTGCTTTTTGAGATTGCACTGGTAAGCGGTTAGAAACAATGATATTTTTTGACATAATTTTAATTCTATATCTGAATTTATAGAAAAAATGACAAATTGCTAATAACTATCCCTGTAATTTGAAATAATTTAGAATTATAAATCTTCGAAGAGTTTAAATGTGAATTCTTCATCCTTGAGGCTGTTTTTAGTAGATTTTAATTATCACAATATTTTGATGAAGTCAAGGGTATAGAAATAGGGTAATTTTTGACATATTTGAATTTTCATTTTAATTAACAATACAAAACAGACTAAAATTCATCTTATGAACCCTAATGAGAACATGAATTTCGGAATAATTGGAAACTGTAAGTCTGCTGCTTTGATCAACGAAAATGGATCAATTGATTGGTGCTGCCTTCCAAAATTTGACTCCCCCTCTATCTTTGCTAAAATCCTTGATAACGATAAAGGAGGAAATTTTGAATTGGTAACCGACTCAAAATTCAAAATCTCTCAAAAATACTCTAGTGACTCTTGTATCCTATCTACTCGTTTTGAAAATAAAGAAGAAGCCTTTGAACTAATCGATTTTATGCCTCGTTTTCAAATGGAAAACGGTCAGTATTACGCTCCTCCTGAGTTGATCCGCTTTATCAAACCCCTTAATGGCACTCCAAAAATTCAGTTACAATATGACCCTCGCTTAGAATACGCGCAAGGAGTGACTACTCACAGTTCCAAACACAATGCGATAGTCAGCGAAGTTGATACCCCAATACATGACAGTTTATTTCTCTACACCAATGCAAATCATCAATCAGTTTTAAAAAAAGAAACAATAACATTGGAGCAAACTTTATTTTTTTCAATTTCATACAACGAAAAACTCCAACTTCCATCGCTTTCAGGTTGTCTTTTAGATTATGAACGGACCAAGGTGTATTGGCTAAATTGGTGCTCTAAAACCCCTGTATTTGAACTGTACAATGAGCTGATACAAAGAAGCGCAATGACCCTCAAGCTAATGTCCTATGATAAAACTGGAGCTGTTTTAGCCGCAATAACTACCTCGCTTCCAGAAACCATAGGTGAGGTTCGAAATTGGGACTACCGTTTTTGTTGGATTAGGGACGCCTCTATGGTCATTAGAGTGATTTCAAAACTAGGGCATAAGCGCATAGTCAAAAATTTTATCAACTATATCGTAGAGCTGATACCGGATAAAGAAAAGAAGCTTCAAATCATGTATGGAATTAATGGAGAGGAGGTCTTGACTGAAAAAATATTGGATCACTTTTCAGGATATGAAAATTCAAAACCTGTTCGAATAGGTAATGCTGCTTACTCTCAAAAACAAAATGATATTTATGGAATTCTCATGGACGCTATACATGCAGAAATGAAAGAGTTCCCCTCTGATTTTGAACGCTCTGAAGAAATCTGGTCTATAGTGAAAGGAATTGTTTGGGTGGTTAAAAATAATTGGCAAAAAGCTGACAAAGGAATCTGGGAATTTCGCTCTGAAGACCAACATTTCACTTTTTCAAAAGTATTGTGTTGGGTAGCAATTGATCGGGCTATCAAAATTGCCAACATATTAGAAAAACGGGAGACTGCACTTAAATGGGTTCCAATTAAAGAGGCGATTAAAGAAGATATTGAAAACTATGCGTGGAATGATGAAGTTCAAGCTTACACTCAATCCTATGGCTCTAAATATCTTGACGCTTCCGTACTCCTTATCGAACAATACGGTTTTATTTCAGCAGTAGAAGAGCGCTTTAAAAAAACGGTTAAAGCAATCGAAAAAGAACTCGCACACAACGGACTTTTGTACCGTTATAAAAATCAGGATGATTTTGGTCTACCCTCTTCATCTTTTACTGTATGTACGTTTTGGTTCATTAACAGTCTAATTAAAATTGGAGAAGTAGAGAAAGCTAAAAAATACTTTGAAGATCTTATCAGGTGTAGCAATCACCTAGACCTTTTTAGTGAGGACATTGATTTTGATTCAAAGCGTTTACTTGGAAATTTTCCACAAGCCTACTCGCATCTAGCACTCATTGATACGGCTCTATCATTCAATGCTGTAAAAAATTAAGTTAAATTTTTATTGGTGCTAAAGCCTAGGCTTAAACTGAATGAGAAAAACGACCGTTTTTTAGTCTTCTATTTTCTCAATTTTGGGCCAATTTGTATTAGTGGCGATCGTAGCATTTACCATCTACAAAGATGGTGTTTACTCCATCAGGAAAATCTAAAAATAATATCCTTTTTTTTACGGGACATTTAGATAAGATTTTAAAAAAAACTTCAAAACTTTAGTCTAAAAACTTGTTAATCAATATTTCCCCCGAGTGAGAAGCCCTGAGTTCTTAATAAAATTCAAAGGGAGACCATAGCGTAGCTAAATTTTGAT
>CAZOWC010000052.1:0-7777 GCA_964583375.1 uncultured Flavobacteriaceae bacterium | reverse complement strand
GTGAACTATTACCTTCGTTTAAAGAAACTTCGATCAAGCTTCTTGGATTAATTAACTCTCCCTCAGAAGTTCTATTTAAACCGTATTCAGGAGGTGTAGGATTAGGTTGGGCTAAGAAATTTTGTACCTCAAAATATAAGTTAAAAGAGAGTGACTTAAAATTCCATTTTTTATCAATTCTGATATCTGCCAAATTGAAACTGTTGAGTTTGATCTCACCCAAACGATCATAATCTAACACGAGTTCAGGGTAAGAATTAATACTGGCTGACAAATCTACGGGAACGTAAGGATTCTTTCCCGCAAATCGCCATCTTGCACTGAGCTCCCAGTTGCGTTTTAATTTATATCCTCCCGTAAAAGAAATAAGGTGTCGACTATCCCATACAGAAGGTCTCAATACACCATCAGCTCCTGTAAATTCGCTCGAAAAATAGGTGTATGCAAAGACTCCATAAAAATTGTTGGATAGTTTTTGCTGAAATAAGAGTTCTATCCCAGAACTTTGACCTTTACCATCAGAAACAATAGCCTCATTCCCAAGAACTTCAAAACCACCCCCCTTGTTTGCCAAAGAAACACCATCAATTACTGAAATAGGGTAATTGGCGTAATTTTTACTAAACGCTTCTACTGTAAAACGCGATGCTGGAGTAAAGTTGTATTCCAAACCCATAACCAAATGATCACTACGTGTGTACGCTGCGTTTTGATTAACAAAAGCCTCGGTTTGATTTTGAAAACCCAGCATGGTATAGGTTGGTATTTTAAAATAGCGCCCAATTGATGCGTTAAATTTCCATTTCTGATTTTTGGTTAAGTCATAAGAAATTGCAGCTCGGGGTGATATGTTATTTAACAGATTAGAAGTTGTAGAAAAACTATCAGCATCTGAACGTATACCCCATGAAAAATCTAAACGATCGTTTAAAAAAGAACGGGATGCTTTGAAGAACAAGCCGTATTTAGCAAAGTTAAGATCGGTTTGGTAAGCAATGTCATAATAGCCAAAACGAGTATTGTTTTGATAAGATGAGTTTTGAACATTAAATCCCGTTGACCATTTCCAATTTTCTGTAAACTGAGTCGCTTGAAAACGAAGTTTTGTCTCCCATTCAAAAGAATCGTTTTGAAAGATCGTTCCTGTTTTGGTAGTATTATCTTCATAACGTGCAAAGATATTTTCGAGTCTGTTGGTACTCACCACGGTACTCATAAAACCATTTCCATTTTTATAGTTACGCTTCCATGATAATCCAACTGTTGTACTTCTCTGATCTATAATAGGCACCTGCTCTAAGTCCGCTTGTTGCCCAGCATCAAACTCGTCTGGAGCTTTTACTGAAAAATCGTCAATGGCTCCTATTCCGATGAAAGTAAGCGAATTATATGCGTCAATTTCATGCTTAATTTTCCATTGATAATCCCAATAATCTGGTCGTATAGGAAGTCCTATTAATTCAAACAAAAACTGTAAATAACTTCTTCGAACAGAGAGAAGAAAATTCGTTTTTGCAGGTTCATCTTTATTTTTTCTTAAAAGTGGACCCTCTAAAGTAAGTGCAGTTTCGCTAGCTCCTACGCGGAAATTTCCTCCAAATTTATTAACATCTCCTTCCCGTTGTTCAAAAGCCAAAACACCTGAAAGCGGATTGTCATATTCTGCTCCAAAAGAAGAGCTCGCCAAGGTAACTTCACGTATAAAAGACACATTAACCATTCCTACTGGACCTCCTGCACTTCCTTGAGTGCTGAAGTGATTGATATTTGGAATCTCAATACCGTCTAAATAATAAACCGTTTCATTGGGGGCTCCACCACGAATGATGATATCATTTCGGAATCCGCCAATCGAAGGTGAGATGCCAGGCATGCTTTGAACCACCTTTGTAATATCATTATTCCCACCAGGATAGGTTTCGATCTCTACAGCTGAAAAAGTCTGTGTAGATAAAGGAGTCTCACTACTCGTTTTAAAAGGGCTCTGTATCAAAACAACCTCATCTAAGTTTTCTGCAATTTCCATTAATTCAAAAAAGAGGGGAATATTCCCGACAGATTTTACGATCACATTGAATAAGGTTTGTGTTTCGTATCCCAAATAACTTACCTCGATATTATAAGTCTGAGTTGGTATGTCATCAATAGTAAAGTATCCGCCTTCACCAGAAACAACACCAATACTTGTCCCAAGTATAAAAACAGTAGCACCTTCAAGAGGAAATTGATTTTTCGCATCAACAATTCGTCCATTTAAGGAGCCTGTGTTCTGACCGGTAACTATACCAGTGATAACAAAAAACAGGGCAATTATATTCTTTTTCATAACACAAAAATACTTCATTTTAAAGCATTAATTTAATTTCTGTTTAATTATTTTAAGTTATATTTAAACAAAAATTAATAAAATGAATAATCGAAGAAATTTTTTAAAAACAGCCTGTAAACCAATTGTTTTGGCAACACTCGGAATACCAATTATAGAAGCCTGTTCTAAAGAAGATGATTCTTCAAGTATTGATTCCCCTGTAAATAATCAATCCGGACAGAATTCAAGTAGAAATCAGCTTGAAATTAATTTAGATGATGACAGATTTAAGGATTTAAAACAAATTGGTGGTTGGTTAAACTTCACATCTGAAAACATACTTCTTGTTAGAATCAGTGAATCTGAAATTAGAGTATTTGATAATGCATGTCCTCATCAAGGCGCACGCAATCTTTGGTCATTTGATGGAAGTAATTTCACTTGTAGTAATCACAACAATTCCTATTCTGCATCTTGCAGTGGCTCACTAAGATGTTATGAAGCCACTTTGGAGGAAAATATCCTAACAGTTGAATTCTAATTTTTAGAACGTTTACGTTCCACTTTTCTTCTGGCTTTTTCAAGGTGGTATTGGTGCAAATTTGACTGAACCTTTTTCTGAGCCTCAATTTTTTTATCGAATTCACTTCTAAGCCCATTGATATCTTTTCCTGAAATTTTGAATTGATCTCCAGCTTGTATACTGATATCATCTGCTGAAAAAGAAGCATTTTCTGTTTGCTTTCGCATAATTTCTTCAGCCGCTTTCAGGTTGTAATACATTCCTGCATCGATCATTTTATTGGCCACATAATGCTTTTTGTCTTTTTTATTCCAGCGTACAAAAAGAAAACCACCGTTAACTGAATCAAGGGTGATACGATACACATGAGCATTATTGGGTAGTGTTTGATAAACAGTTATTTTTTCTGGCACATAGCCTGCAACATACAATAGTTCCTGAACAAATGAGTATTGAGTTTCCAAAGAGGAGTCGGAATAAAGTTCATAATTCTCAATGAGCGACTCCGCCTCTTGGGAAAATGCTTTAAAAGTTAAGATTAGGAAAAATAAGTTAATATAAAGCGTTTTCAATTTTAATAAAATATAAAACCTTGATTCAATTCGATACACTACCTTAAATAAAATTTAACAAAGTCTCCATAAGGTTAAAATTACTTATTTAAAGATACAAATTGAGGACATAAACATATACTCACAGGCATCCTTTTTCATCTATTGTTAAAATTCAAACTTTCAAAGCCTGAAAATTTATCTTTATAAAATAATTTATTAATGATTATAGCTTAAATTAATTTCATTTTCAGTATTCTAAATATATCCTTAAGAATACAGTAATAGATAAGGGTTATTTACATTAAATAAACGGTTTAAATCCTATCAAGAGCAATAAATCTCATTAACAAAAAATATTTAAGCTAGTAATAATTTAAAAATTTCTATCAAAAAGGGATTTAATTTGATGTTAATATAGGTGAGATGATTTTGTGAAAGATAAAATTATTTATAGTTAGTGAACCTAGATTGAGTATTTTTTTGAAACAAATAATTTATATTTTACTTCAAACTTTAACTTAAATTGAATTAAAAAAATTAATATTTAAAATTCAATTGTATTTGCAAGTTTCTGCCAAGGTCTGCTGAATAAAATCTCATTCTGTTTAGATAGTCACGGAATTCAGTGTTTGTGAGGTTTTGAACAATCATTCGGATTTGACTTTTTGTATTTTTGTTAGTTTTCAAATTTATTGATAAGTAGATGTCTAATCTTTGAAATCCAGGAGGTGGAGTGCTAATATCAATAGGTTGACTCACAATCTGACCTTCTTGTATTAAATCAAACTGAAAATTTGAATCTGGATATCTATTTTGAGTAGCATTTAAATGATTAACAATTTCGATATCCCATTTTCCCCTCTTGGGAATAAACTTTAATTTTTGGAAAGTATTTAACGGAGGTATTAAGATCAAAGGATTATTTTTTAAAAGGTCCTGCGCATAAGTATAAGAAATTCCAAAATCAAATTTTAATTGGCTATTAATATTATACGATGAACTAAAATCAGTTCCAACTAAAAAAACATCTGTGGCGTTATACTCCCAAACTGGGAAAGCTCCTCTAATTGTTTGTTTAAGACCTGTTGGCTCTATATATATATAATTGAATGACTTGGAAACAAAAGGCTCGAAACTCCAAATTAAATTGCCTTCTTCTTTTAAAAAGCTAAACAATAATTTGTGACTAATTTCTTTTTGTAAAGAAAGACTTCCGTATTCAATTGCTGCTATACTGTGGTGTAATCCATCACTAAATAATTCTGAAGCATTAGGAGCTCGTTGGGATAGGATATAAGAGGCATTAATTTTAAAATGATCGTTTATTTTTGAAGAGATTCCAGTTTGAGCAGAAAAATTTAAATAATTCAATCTTGGATTTGTTAATATTTGATTTCCATAATTTTGCATCTCAAAACTACTATATTGTGTAGCATAATTTTTTTCTTCCCAAACGGACAAATCATAAAATTTTTTGGCATCAATATGGATATGGTCTATTCGTAATCCATATTCCCACAAGAAAGAGTTATTCATTTGAAAATTTCCCAAAAAATACAAACCTGTTTCGTATTTTAAATAGTCTGGAATCAACCTTTTTATACCAGTGTTTGGATTAGAAAAGTTATCTTGAATTAGACTATTGATGCCAAATTCAAAATTCCACTCATTTAAATTAATTCCAGACAAACTCCCTGCTATATTATGCGTTTTTAGTAACAAATCAATAGCTGGAATTTCTGTTCGACCCCCTCTTCGAATGTCAAACTCTTTTCTTCTGTTAGCTTGAAAGTTATATCCAAATTCTAGCTTGGTTTGGTTTTTAAATAATTTGAAATAATTAAATAATATTTTTTGATGTTTCCCCTTTTGTTTAGGGGCATTAATAAAATATGTAAAGCTTTCTATTAATCTTGGTTCATTTGAATTTAAAGCAAAAAATAAATCCTCAATATTTCCTATATGAGCTGATTTCAAAATTGCGGTTTCAATATTATAATTAGAATAGTTTAGATTCCATCCATGGGTAATTTTATCTTTTCCCAACTTTATTGAGAAATCAGCTTCTTCTAGTCCTGTATTAGAAAGTATATAGTTGGGTGCATGAAAATCTCCAAAGCGTTTTACTGTAAGTTGACCATTAATATTGAATCCGTTTGAATATGTTTTTTCTAATCTGGATGAAATTTTTCCTCCTTTCCCGTTAGATTCTAAAATCAAACTTGAATTCCCAAAAAGTGAATCTTTTTGCTTTTTCCTGCTCGAACTTAAAATAATTAATCCTCCAGGAGTATCTCCTCCATATTTAAGCGCGGCAGCACCTTTAATTAGTTGAATGGTTTCAAAAGAATTGAAATCGATATTTGGAGCATGATCAGGACCCCACTCTTGATCATATTGTCTAAAATTATCGGTTACGATCCCAACCCTACTTCCATACATTCCATGAATTACTGGTTTGGCTATACCATTTCCTGTTTTTAAAACTGAAGCCCCTGAAATATAATTCAAAGCTTCAACCATGGTATTGCTTCCGTATTTATTTATTTGACTTATATCAAAACTAACTTCTTGAACGGACTTTCTTAGTTTAAAGATTTTTTTTTCAGAGAGGATAATTTCTTCCAGCTCATTAATGTGATGTTCTAAATTAAAATTGCTTGTAAGGCTCGTTTCAATTTTAATCTTTTTTTTAATTGTCTCGCAAAGCGGGTGTTGAATGGTTAATTCATAATTACCAGGGCAGAGCCCATCTATTTTGTATTTACCATTAAAATCAGTTTGTGAAAAAAAATTGGTGCCCTCAATTTTCACGAGAGCACCAATAATTTGTGAACCATCATGTAGGTCACTAATTTTTCCATCTATGGATAGAAAACACGATTGTGCATTAATCAAATTTAAACAACTTAAAAAAAGACAGTTAATTTGAAAAAAAAATCGAAACATTAATCGGTGACTACTATTGGTATATCAATCGCTACATCGTTAAATCCTCCCATTGCCTCTCTAGTTGTAGCATCAAAGTTGGTAGGTTGATGAATTAAGTAGACACGAGAAATTCCAGATCCAGTTGAACTAGCATTCCAAATACTTTTTATGAGAACACCTCTACTACCGACTTTGATATCATCGCTAGCTGAACTAACATTAACTGATACATCTGCAAAATCATAAAAGACTTGATGTTCGTCAGCTTCTTCAATTACTTCTAAAGTAACATTTTCTATATCATTAGGGTCACTTGAATTCAAAAATGAAATCTCAACAGTATAATCATTGTTAGCTATAAGATTTATTGATTCTGTATTTTGTTCACTTACATCCCAATCTATAGTTTGACTTGATCCATCAGATGATTGAATTTCCATAATGACATTCGATATGTATTCTTGTTGATTTATTTCAGCTGGATCATCTTTGCTGCATGAGTGGATTAAAATCATGGCTAAGACAATAAATTTAATTTTAAATAAAATCTGAATATTTTTCATTTGATTTTTTTAATTTATTTTAATAAAGCCGGAGGGCCATGTAAACGTAAAGCTTTCATGGCCCTTGGCAGTTAATTTAAATGCTTAAAGTTATTTGAATTTAAGCCAAATTTTGACTATCATCAATTAAAATTGCTGAATGGTCATGTCCGTCATGATCATCATGATCATCTTCTTTTTCGCATGAAACAACAGCTAATGATGTGAAGGCAAATAATAATAATAAATATTTTTTCATTGTATAAAAATTAAGGTTGATAAATTACTTTTATTAATTAGTGACATAAGTTTCTTATGTCGAGAGAAATTTTAATAAAAATGAAGGCGGTCCCCTTAATCTTAACTTGTAAAATCTTTGTTTTTCTAAACAAAGTCTGTAATTATCGTATGCAGTCTTAAAACTTATCTTTATGAAAAATGTAGAATAGTTTTTGCAATATTCAATCAAAGGCTGAAAATAGTAATCTAGTACATCGTTGTGAATTGAACTAGAGTGAAGATGTGTTGTGCTGTGTTCACAGTCCTTTTGACTAGAGTGGAACTCATAGCTGTGTAGTGTCTTTAGTACCGGAGGTATCACAAAAAATAACAGCAAGCCCAAGGCTAATAACCTGTAATGCAGCGGTGCTATTTTATTGTAAAAATTCACTATTGTAATCTTCGGATTTTAATATTTCTGTAGGATATAACCCCTGGATGATCTTGAAGACAAAGATGTCCTTCTTGATATTTTCCAAAGCCTTCCATATTGACAAATTTACTGTTTTCCACCATAGTATCCCAATCTGGTCCGTGTAAAGGAAATCGATTAATTTCCTCTCCATTGTGAATTACCGTTCCTTTGTTATCATCCTGATTGATAGTGATATGATAAGAATTCCACTCTCCAGCTTTTTTT
>CAZOWC010000051.1:0-7885 GCA_964583375.1 uncultured Flavobacteriaceae bacterium | reverse complement strand
CTGTAGGAGATACTTCCAGCCCTAGAGGTCAATGCACCCTTAACAATACCAATAGTATACATCTCTAATAGATCGTAAGCTGAAAAACCGTAAAAACCAGGAAGCTTAATTGCTTGGAGGAATTCTACAATTGACTTTACTATCGGTAATTGCAAAAACTTTGACATCGTTTATTGGTTATTTTACTACAAATATAATCGCCAAAATCATTTAGGCTGAATATTGATTAAAAAATAAAGAAGCTTTGTAACTTTGGACAGCTATGAAAATTAAACTCCTCTGTGTAGGAAAGAACAATAATTCTATTTGGGTCGATTCTTTGGAGCACTATTCAAAAAGAATCAATCAATACACCGCCTTTAGTATTGAGTATATCCCTGATGTAAAAACTGGAAAAAAAAGTAATCCAGAACTGGTCAAAAATGAAGAGGCAAAAAAACTCCTTTTGAAAATTAAAAAGGATGATTACGTCATTCTATTGGATGAGAAAGGAAAAGCATTTAGCTCGAAAACTTTTGCTGAAACTATTGAAAATATGCAAAATATGGGGGTTAGGGATCTTGTCTTTATTATTGGAGGTGCTTTTGGATTTTCAGAAAAGATTTACTTAAATTACAACTATAAAGTTCGCTTATCGGACATGACCTTTTCACATCAAATGATACGCTTGTTTTTTTGCGAACAATTGTACAGAGCCTATACTATAATCAATAATCATCCTTATCATAATTCATAATGAAATTACTCTTCGCAACGCATAATGATCATAAAGTTGAAGAACTCAATCAACTTTTACCCGATTCGATTTCACTCATAAGTTTAAACGATATCGGCTGTAAGGTAGAAATTAAAGAAACGGGAGTTACCTTAGAAGAAAATGCAAAAATCAAGGCTGATTATTCCAGAATGAAATTTGGTTTGGATTGTTTTGCAGATGACTCAGGTCTGGAAATTGAAGCTTTAGATGGAGCACCAGGAGTATACTCTGCGAGATATGGAGGAGAGGAACGCGATATGGATAAAAACATTAAAAAAGTTTGGAACGAACTCAAAGGAAATCAAAATACTCGAGCTTGGTTTAGAACCGTATTTTATCTTCACTTTGAAAGTAAAGAATATGTTTTCAGAGGTCGAGTAAATGGCTCAATCATTTTTGAAAAAAGAGGAGCCAAAGGATTTGGCTATGATCCCATTTTTATTCCAAAAGGGTATCAAAAGACTTTTGCTGAATTGGGTGATGAAGTTAAAAATAAAATTGGGCACCGCGCAATAGCAACCCAATCGATGATCAAAGTTTTGGGAAGTCAAACCCAAGGAAGTACTTTTCCTTTTACAAGCAGATGGATTCCATGATTTTTACATAAATTTATAGGATGAGGAAGATCTGGGGAATGCTATTTTTATTTATATCCTATACCTGTTTTGGGCAAGATATATTTACAGCAGTAGTAAAAAATGAAACTACGGGTCTTGTCATGCCCAGTGTTCATATCCTGAATCTTACTCAAGTTATCGGAACTATTACGGATCAAAAAGGAGGTTTTGAGATACAAGCCCAAGCAAATGACACCCTCTATTTTTCATATTTGGGTTATAAACCGCTCAAAATAGCTGTTACCAACGACATGATTAAGTTTGGAAATGCTGAATTTAATATGACCGAATTGGCCTTTGCTTTAGAAGAAATTATAGTTCGCCCCTACCAACTTACAGGCTATTTGGACATAGATGTTCGTAATGTACCAATCAACACTGCTAGAAGATACAGTATTTCAGGACTGCCCAATAGAGGCTATGAAGCTGGAGACAGAAATCCAGGAGCAATTTCTAAAGCATTTGGAGCAATCTTTAACCCTGCCGACCTTCTCAACAATTTGTTTGGAAAAAATCCCAATCAGATGCGGAAATTGAAAAAAATGCGCGAGGACGATGAAATTAAAAATTTACTTGCTTCAAAATTTGATCGTCAAGTCTTGATGCAACTACTTGGACTAAGTCGTCTAGATATAGATGAAATTCTTCGTAATTGCAATTACTCAGATGCCTTTATGAAAGAAGCGAACGACTTACAGATCTTAGAGGCAATAAGTAAGTGCTATGAGGAATACAGGGTGTTGAATTTGTAACGCATTAAAGGGCGACTCTCGAAGACTATATTAAATCCCCAAAAGCAACGAAAAAGTGTGTTTTAAGGCACTGACATTCATTCATGATAATAGCAATATGCCTCAACAGCTATTTGATTTAGCAATCAATTCAATTACCAAAAGACCTCACATATATGCCGCTTGGGTTTGGGAATTTTAAATAATGAAGGTTCTTACTAGACTTGATGGCAATTGGACAAAATTAATTGATGAAATTTAAAAAATCCAACATCCAGGAATGAGTCGGGTTAATAGTAAAATCATTTGGTTGTATTTAAAGGATAAAAACTGATACAAAAACCCTTTTAAATAAAGAAAAAAAAGACTGATTAGAATGGATTTTAACAGAAAATAAAGCAGCGCTATTAAACTTTTCAATTCGTATTTTAGGGTTATTTTCAAAAGACGCTCCAAAACTTACAATTGATTTAGAAGAAATTTTACTCCATTCTAAAGGAACTTTTCCCAAAGGCATTTACCATGCAATTCGGACGGTTTTTAAGGATTGATTTCTTCCAATCTTATTTTCAACGTATCTTTACTCCTTCAAACATAATTAAGATGTTGCTAACCGCATTAAACGCAATTTCACCTATTGATGGTCGTTACAGATCCAAAACAAAATCTCTAGCCCATTACTTTTCAGAGGAGGCTCTAATCAAATATCGAGTTCAAGTAGAAATTGAATACTTTATCGCTCTGTGCGAATTACCCCTTCCGCAGTTGTCAGACTTCAACCCTTCTTTATTTGAGGAACTGAGAAGCATTTATTTACATTTCTCTTCTGATTATGCTCTGGAAGTGAAGTCTATTGAAAGCACTACAAATCACGATGTAAAAGCTGTTGAGTATTTTATAAAAAACGAATTTGATAAGCTTGAACTTCAATCCTATAAAGAGTTTATTCATTTTGGGTTGACCTCCCAAGACATTAATAATACAGCCATTCCATTATCTGTAAAAAATGCTGTTGAGCAAGTGTACCTTCCTCAACTAGATACAGTGATTGTCGAACTTGAAGGCATGGTAATAGAATATAAAAACATTGCTTTACTTGCTAGAACACACGGTCAACCTGCTTCACCCACTCGCTTAGGGAAAGAGATTGATGTTTTTGTTCAACGTCTAAAAAATCAAAGAGACAGCATTCAGCAACTCCCTTTTGGTGCGAAGTTCTCTGGTGCTACCGGAAATTTCAATGCTCACCAGATCGCTTATCCAGAAATTGACTGGAAAACATTTGGAACTCAATTTGTTGAACAACAGTTAGGGCTTAATTATTCATTCCCAACCACCCAAATAGAGCATTACGATTCTTTCGCGGCACTTTGTGATAATATCAAGCGAATAAATACCATATTCATTGACCTGAATCGAGATTTGTGGCAGTATATTTCAATGGATTATTTTAAGCAAAAAATCAATGCTAACGAGGTAGGCTCTTCGGCCATGCCTCATAAGGTAAACCCCATTGACTTTGAAAATTCTGAAGGGAATTTGGGTATTGCTAATGCGATTTTTGAGTTTTTGTCCAGTAAATTACCCATTTCTAGACTTCAACGAGATTTAACTGACAGTACCGTACTTCGAAATATTGGGGTTCCTTTTGGCCATACCTTAATCGGACTTCAATCAACGCTCAAAGGATTGAAAAAATTGGTTGTCAATACAG
This sequence comes from uncultured Flavobacteriaceae bacterium, assembly GCA_964583375.1. Taxonomy (GTDB): domain Bacteria; phylum Bacteroidota; class Bacteroidia; order Flavobacteriales; family Flavobacteriaceae; genus MS024-2A. The sequence continues at coordinate 4,066 of CAZOWC010000051.1, read as the reverse complement.
CCAAAATTGAAGACGACCTAAACGCTAATTGGGCAGTAGTAGCAGAAGCAATACAGACTATACTAAGAAAAGAAGGTTTTTCAAACCCATACGAAACCCTAAAAGAATTGACACGTACTAATGCTGCTATAAACCGAGAAGCGATCCATCAGTTTGTGGAAAATCTCGAAGTAGATGATCATATAAAAACAAAACTGAAAACAATCACACCTTTTAACTATACAGGGATCTAGAGTTGTTTACTGAGTTTCTGAAAAATTGCCAGACGAACCCAGTTATTTTTTATTTGATTTTCCAACTGAATGGAATCAATTTTCTTACTTAAAGTCAAAAGTGAAGCAATCTTTATCTGATCACCGAATATACTTAGCAAACCTAATCCTATTTCATCTGAGCATACAAATACTATTACTTCTTCAATCCTGTCCGTTTCACCTTGAAATAAAAGATTCAGTTTACCCCCGCTAGCAATCGCTTTTTGCTCTTGGACTGTAATGTTTCTTTAAACAAATTGTCGATTTTAATAGATAAGTTGACGATAAAAAACGAGAGGTCATCCTTTTTTCAACAAAATACTGCTGTAAACTAGGACCCTGCTCACGGGAAATGGTTTCAATTCGTTCGTGCAATATCAAAAAATAAAGAGCTTTCTTTTTCATTTACAAAGACTTTTTTTGTTGTGCCTTTCTCAATTGATTTCCTCCAGGAAGATTCATTTGATCAGTCAATTTTGAAATTTTATTGAGATCAATATTTCCTTCTAAGAGCATGAGTACAGTCTTAATTTCTCTTCCGTTAATATTGAGGTTTGAGTTGCCTGAAGTAGATTGGATGGGTTCATTTACATACATCAATAATTGCTCAACATAATCTTCTTTTTTACCCTTTTTAACATAAAAAGTGATTTCAGCTTCCTGGTCATTGATACTCATCAACTCATCCAATTCTTGCTTTGAAACTTGCTGATTGACCCATTTTAACATATCATTACTAATAGATTGGTTACTTGAAACCAAGACCTTAAAATTATTGATACTCGTTACCATGTTTAAGTATTCTTGAGCCTCGGGATCATCTAAGCTCAAGCTCATTTGCCCGAGCATTTTAAACATTTTTGGACTTATCGAAACCAGTGTAACCTCGTCATTGTCGGTGTAGCGTTCAAAAATATTTTGACCACAAACCCAAAATGAGGCAACTAAAGCGGTTAATAATAGGAGATTTTTTTTCATAACTGTTTATTTAATTAATTTTTGTGTGGTGTCATTACAATAGTCTAGTAGGCTACTTTTTGAGATCCTCTATTTAGATGATTTGTAACGGTTTTCATTTGTGTCTGAAATTGCTGAAAGGCCAACGCTGCTTGTTGCTTTTCAAATTGAGTAACCTCTTGTTCAAAAAGAATACTGAATTGAAGAGAAAATACTAGAGCGATACTCGCAGCAACTAACATCAAGGATTTTATAGACTTAGTTTGTTTTTTTCGTCTAATAGGAAAGGTTTCTTTATTAGCTTCTTTACAGTACCCAAAAAATTGACAGTAAAGAATCCATAGCTCATGGGTCATAGACTTCTGAGTAAAATAGGTCCTAAATACAGCTTCTTCTTTTAAGCTGGTATCGCCTTTCAAATAATTGTTTAAAAGTTTTTCAATTGCTTTTAATTTCATGGTTTTGAATATCTAAAAACTGTTTTCTTAATTTTTTTTCTAATCCTTAAAAGATACACACGAATTGTTCCCTCTGGTAAGTTTGAAATATATGCAATTTCATCAAAATCGTATTGTTCAATTTCTCCAAATTGAATGATCATTCGTTCTTTTTGTGGTAAATCATCAATTAATTTTCCTACCCAATTCAAATCATCGCGATGCTCGATTTTCTTTGTAAACGAATCCGAAAAGGAGCCACTATAACGCTCCTCCAAAGATAAATTTTGAGCTTGCTTAGACTTTAGACCATCCAGACAATGGTTTTTTGCCATGGTTACTGAATAGGCTTTAAACTTTTAAATCCATTACGCTTGGACTCATCCATCTACCAAAGTTTTACAATAACCTCCTGAGCAGCATCCTCTGCCTCTTCTTGTGAAACTAGGATTCTCAGGGTGATTTGAAAGATTTTATTCCTAAATTCTTCATCCTGATTAAAAAATGATCTGTCAGCGGTCAATTGCATTTCTTTTGGTTTGATTTACTTTAGATAAATGTACAAGCTATATGTTGTAGAATTAGTTAAAACTTTATTTAAATCAAAGGATTTATCTAAATTTGAATAAATATAATTTAAATGATGCTGCAGTTCTTACCTAACAAACTAACCTATATAATCGTCTTTGTATTTCTTATGGGGACTGCTTGTAAAAAGGAGGGAGTTCTCGAGGAGGTTCAAGTCATCGAAACAATCAATCAGGACACTGACGATACTGCCATTAGCTTAGAGGGAGAATTACAAATCAGTGATTTTGTTTGGGAAGGATTAAACGAGTATTATTATTGGCAAGAAGAGGTTCCTAATCTCGCTGATTCAAAAACCTCTGATGAGAAAACATATGCTCAATTCATAAATGATAACAGTGACCCTGATACATTTTTTGATAGTTTATTACACGAAAATGACCGATTTAGCTGGATTCAAGATGATTATGAAGAGCTGGAAAATTTACTTCAAGGAATTTATGCTACTAATGGGGTTGAGTTTGGACTAACATTAGCCTGTAGTGACTGTGATGAGGTGGTCGGTTATGTCAAATACATTCTTGAAGGATCCGATGCAGATGGTAAAAATATTCAGCGAGGAGATTTTTTTAGTGGGGTAAACGGAATCACACTCACCCGAAATAATTACAGAGATTTACTTTTTGACGATGCATTGTCCTATACCCTCAATATGGCAGAAGTTCAAATTGGAGCTATAGTGACTAATGGTATAGATGTAAATCTAACAAAAGAGGAAAACTTTGAAACCAATCCAATTCAAGTTTCTAGGACAATTCAAACTTCAGTAGGTAAAATTGGGTACATCATGTACAACCAATTTGTAGGTGATAAAAGCCCTGAACTCAATCAAGTCTTTGGAGACTTAAAATCTCAAGGAATTGCTGAACTTATTTTAGATTTAAGATACAACGGAGGCGGTTCTGTGCTCAACTGCATTGAACTAGCGAGTATGATAACTGGTCAGTTTGACAACGAGATTTTTTCCAAAGAACAATGGAATAGCAAACTTGAGGCTTTTCTTATTGAAAGATATGGTGTGGAGAGCCTAACTGATCGATTTGTGAATAGGCTTGCTGAAAACGATGAAGCAATAAACTCATTAAACCTCAATCGGATAGTCATCATAGCGACTTCAGAGTCTGCCTCAGCTAGTGAATTACTAATCAATAGTCTATCCCCCTACATAGACGTAATTCATGTAGGAGAGCAGACGGTTGGTAAAAATGTAGGATCAATAACAGTATACGATTACGTTGACAATAATGGAACAAAAAATCCTGACCATAAATATGCAATGCAGCCAATAGTTTTAAAAATTGCTAATAAAGAAGACTATGCTGATTATGCTAATGGCCTGGAGCCAGACAATCCCATAGAGGAGGATATCACCAACTTGGGAATACTAGGGAACATTGAAGAGCCCTTACTGCTAAGTGCTATAAACGCCTTGACAGGCACAGGAAAACGCATAATTGACAAATCCTCTCACTCCAGAGATTTACTAATTAAAGATCCACTCCTATTGAGAATTAATGGGATGCATCTCGACAAATTCTTATTTTCCAATCAGGGAAAACGATAATTTAAAGCAACAATGAAATTCCTCCCTCTAGTAGTATATTGCTCAATTTCCACATACTTGGCGTTGAAAATATTGGTTGCATGTATTGAAAATGTAAGAGGAATGTTTTTTAAATCATTATTGTAACTCAAATGGAACAGCTCATAACCTTCCAATAGCGTAATATTATCCAATCCAAACCTTTCACCCACCGCTTGGAAACGCAAACTCAATTGGCGGTTTGTATTCAAACTGTAGCTTAGGGCTGTTTGAGATGAAAATTTTGG
>CAZOWC010000050.1:0-7921 GCA_964583375.1 uncultured Flavobacteriaceae bacterium | reverse complement strand
ACAACCAAAAAACTAATCACTATTTTCTAACTGAAAAAGGACTTTCGTTAACTCCAGTTATAATAGAGTTGGCCTTGTGGAGCCATCACAATATTAAACCTGTCGATAATCAAGACATAGCAAATGTTAAAGATAAAAATGAATTACACCTGGCAATCATTGAAAGATATAAATCAAAAACGGTTACACTATAATAGTATAACCGTTTTATTGTTTTAGTAGCGAGGGCAGGACTCGAACCTGCGACCTTCGGGTTATGAGCCCGACGAGCTACCACTGCTCTACCTCGCGATTTGAAATGTAAATTTACAACTTTATCACTTGATGTGCAACCTCATTAACATTAGAATTTATAGATCAAAATTTCATTATTTACCTAAGCTATTGAAATCTTTAATGATTAGAATCAAACCCTTACATAGAATAAAGTATTTTTGCACTTAAATAAAGTTTATGAGCAGTATCGTTGCCATAGTAGGTAGACCTAATGTAGGAAAATCGACCTTTTTTAACCGGATGATTCAAAAGCGTGAAGCTATAGTTGATGCGGTAAGTGGGGTTACCCGAGATCGTCATTATGGGAAATCGGACTGGAACGGACGTGTCTTTACGTTAATTGACACAGGAGGATATGTTGAACGCAGCGAGGATATTTTCCAAAAAGAAATTGACAAACAGGTTAACTTGGCAATTGATGAAGCCGATGCCATCATTTTTATGGTAGACGCTACTGATGGAGTCACTGGTATGGATGAAACCATGGCGCAGTTGTTAAGACGAGCACAAAAGCCAATTTTTCTTGCGCTTAACAAGGTTGACAATGCACTGCGTAGGGAAAACACCTTAGAATTTTACGCTTTAGGATTTGAGCAGTTTTATCCTATTTCAAGTATCAACGGGAGCGGAAGTGGAGAATTATTAGACGACCTCATTGAAAGTTTCCCTAAAGAGCAAGAGAATGAGGAAGATGCCCTCCCTCGGTTTGCCGTTGTCGGACGACCGAATGCTGGGAAATCATCTTTTATCAATGCACTAATTGGAGAAGACCGATATATAGTTACAGATATAGCAGGGACTACTCGTGACAGTATAGATACGCAATACAATCGTTTTGGTTTTGACTTTAAACTAGTTGATACTGCTGGAATTAGACGGAAGTCTAAAGTAAAAGAGGATATCGAATTTTATTCTGTTATGCGTTCTGTTCGTGCCATTGAAAATGCTGATGTTTGTCTATTAGTTGTTGACGGTACACGAGGATTTGACGGTCAGGTTCAAAACATTTTTTGGCTAGCTCACCGAAATAATAAGGGGATTGTTATACTGGTTAACAAATGGGACTTAGTTGAAAAAGACACCAACGCAGCCAAGCAATTTGAGGCGGCAATTCAGAAGGAAATTGCCCCTTTTACCGATGTCCCAATACTTTTTATTTCCTCATTGACCAAGCAGCGGATTTTTAAAGCTGTAGAAACGGCAGTAGACTTATATAAAAATCGTTCCTACAGAATTCCTACCAAAGAATTTAATAACCAGATGCTTCCCATTATCGAAAAATTTCCACCGCCAGCATACAAAGGAAAATTTGTAAAAATTAAATTTTGTACTCAACTGCCAACTCCATATCCTCAGTTTGCTTTTTTCTGTAATCTTCCTCAGTATGTCAAGGATCCCTATAAAAGATTTTTAGAGAATAAATTGCGATCAATATATGATTTTAAGGGAATTCCGATACAGATATTTTTTAGAAAAAAATAATTTACATTTTTTCTTTTATCTGAATTAATGAAGCTTTTACCCCTTCCAATTTAGCAAGTAGCTCTTCTTTAGAGCCGGGCTTAGATCTCAATTGCAATTGTTTTTTGGCTCCTTCTAGGGTCATGCCCTTTTCTTTGACCAAGTGGAAAATAAACTGGAGTGTTAAAACATTTTCAGGGGTATATTTTCGTGTACCACTGGTCTTTTTTTTTGGCTGAATCTCTTTAAATTCTTTTTCCCAAAAGCGAAGTAAAGAAGGTTGAACATTGAATGCTTTTGCAACCTCACCGATTGAATAATATCTTTTATCAGGAAGGTTTATATGCATCTTAATCCATGGATTGGTTCTCTAGTCTGGACTGAGTAAGGAGTGCGTCAAATTCTTTTTGAGAGAGGTTACCGTAGTAGAAATTTAACGGATTAATTCTCTTTTTATCTTTAAAAATTTCATAGTGTAGGTGAGGACCAACAGATCTTCCTGTATTTCCAACATAGCCTATAATATCTCCACGTTTTACTCTTTGTCCTCTTCTAACATTGTATTTACTCAAATGCGCGTATAGACTGACGTACCCAAAGTCATGATCTATTCGAATATGTTTTCCGTATCCTGATGAACGGTTGTCAGCACGTTTTACTACACCATTTCCCGTTGCGTAAATTGGAGTTCCTTTACGTGCACTAAAGTCCATACCATAGTGAAAACGTCTTTTTTTAGTAAAGGGATCAGTGCGATAACCATAACCTGAAGCCATTCGCGTCAAATCCTGATTTTTTATTGGCTGTATGGATGGAATTGCTTCGATAAGTTCTGCCTTATTTGCGGCCAGGCGTTCGATTTCGTCTAAAGATCGAGATTGGACTACTGTTTGCTTTGATAGAACATCAAGTCTTTTCGTTGCATTGATAATTAAATCAGAATTATCATAACCCTCGAGGTTTTTGTAGCGATTAACACCACCAAAACCAGCTCTTCGCTGTTCTTCAGGAATTGGACTTGCTTCAAAATAAACCCTGTAAATGTTATTATCCCTTTCCTCTATATTTTCAACTACCGCCTCAATCTGATTTAATTTTTTGCTTAAAATTTCAAATTGAAGCTCGTAATTCTCAAGGTCTCTTTTTTGACTAATTTCAGCGGGAGTATTGATCCGGTCAGAGTTAAGTAGGATCAGCAAAGAACTCAAGCCAAAGACAAAAGAAGCAAGAATGAAAAGTACAACATTCGAGATTCGCTTTTTGTTGGTAAATTCTATAGGTCTATAGGAAAGCGTATCAGGATCGTAATAGTATTTAACTTTACTCATAAAGTTTTATAAATTTTCTTTTCTTTTGCATTATCAATTGTATACTCATTCAAATTTATCAATTTTGGAAGAGATAAATCAGTTAAAAACCGTTGCAAAGATAAGCAACTTTAATTTTATAGGAGTAAAGGCATGAAATCCAACGAAGTAAGGCAGCAATTTTTAGATTTTTTTGCTTCAAAAGCGCACAGTATTGTTCCTTCCGCGGCCATGGTCATTAAAGATGACCCCACTTTAATGTTTACCAACGCGGGAATGAATCCTTTTAAGGAGTATTTTTTGGGCAATGCAAAGCCGAGCTCATATAGAATAGCCGACACCCAAAAGTGTTTACGTGTTTCTGGGAAACACAATGATCTTGAAGAGGTAGGTATAGATACTTATCACCATACTTTTTTTGAAATGCTCGGAAATTGGAGTTTTGGGGATTATTTTAAAAAAGAAGCTATACAATGGGCATGGGAATTGCTTACTGAGGTTTATAAAATTGACCCTTCAAAATTATATGTAACTATTTTTGAAGGTGCCCCAGATGAAAATATCTCAAAGGATACAGAAGCCTATGACTTTTGGAAAGCCATTTTACCTGAAGAGCGGATTTTGTTGGGCAATAAGAAAGACAACTTCTGGGAAATGGGTGATCAAGGTCCTTGCGGTCCTTGTTCTGAAATCCACGTAGACATCCGCACAGAAGAGGAAAAAAGTAAAACGCCTGGAGCAGAATTAGTCAATAAAGACCATCCTCATGTAGTTGAACTCTGGAATTTAGTCTTCATAGAATACAACCGTAAAGCAGATGGGAGCCTTGAAAAATTACCCCAAAAACATATTGATACCGGTATGGGTTTCGAACGCCTTTGTATGGTGCTTCAAGACAAAAACTCCAATTACGACACTGATGTGTTTACACCATTAATTTGTGAGATAGAGACCTTGACCAATTCTATTTACGGTAAAACTGAAAATACAGATAGAGCAATTCGAGTAATAGCTGATCACCTAAGAACTGTTTATTTTGCGATTGCTGATGGTCAACTACCCAGTAATAATGGAGCAGGCTATGTGATTCGTAGAATCCTCAGAAGAGCAATTCGTTACGGCTTTACTTTTTTAAATCAGAAAAAACCGTTTATTCATCAACTTGTAGAAACTTTAAGTAAGCAAATGAGTAGTGCTTTTCCTGAGCTTGTGAAAGAACAGCAATTGGCATTTAATGTGATTCGAGAGGAGGAGAGTTCGTTTTTGAAAACTTTAGACCAGGGCTTACTTCTTTTAGAGAGTATCCTCAAAAACACACAAAATAAAACGATTCCCGGCGTAAAAGCCTTTGAATTGTATGATACTTTTGGTTTCCCATTTGATTTGACTGGACTGATTGCTAGTGAAAGAGGATTTGATGTAGATGAAAAAGGATTTGATTCGGCTATGGAAACTCAGAAATCTAGATCTAGAGCTGCTGCGACTTCTAAAGTAGGAGATTGGGTTGTTATTAGAGAAGACGATGCTGAGGAGTTTGTTGGATACGATCATTTAACTACCCAGGTCAAGATTACTCGATATCGAAAAATGAGCTCTGCTAAAGAAGGTGATTTTTATCAATTGGTTTTTAATTTAACACCATTTTATCCCGAAGGAGGAGGTCAAGTGGGAGATAAAGGCTATTTGCAATCAACTAATGGGGATATTTTTTATATACTCAACACTAGAAAAGAAAATAACCTTATCCTTCACCAAACAAAAACAATACCGGATCATTTAGACGTTAGCTTTACTGCTGTAGTAGATGAAAAGCAACGTAAAAGAACCTCTTGCAATCATACAGCCACTCACCTTATGCATCAGGCTTTACGATCTGTTTTAGGAACCCATGTAGAGCAAAAGGGATCCATGGTGCACTCTGGTATGTTTCGTTTTGACTTTTCTCATTTTTCAAAACTGAGTGCTGAGGAGCTTAAGGCTGTTGAACAATTTGTCAATGCCAGGATTCAAGAGCATATTAATCTGGAGGAAGATCGCAATATTCCCTACGACAAAGCTTTAGAAAAAGGGGCAATAGCTCTTTTTGGAGAAAAGTACGGAGATACTGTTCGAACTATAAAATTCGGTCAGTCTATTGAATTATGCGGTGGGACGCATGTAAAAAACACTTTGGAAATATGGCATTTTAAAATTATTTCAGAGGGAGCTGTCGCAGCTGGGATTCGACGCATAGAGGCAATTACAGGCGATGCAGTAAAAACTTACTTCGAAAAACAAAGTGAACTTTTAGATGACGTCAACAAACTCCTAAAGCAAAGTCAAGACCCTTTAAAAGCAATTGAATCGCTTCAGTTAGAAAATACGGAATTAAAGAAAGAAATTTCAATACTGTCAAAATTGAAGGGGAAGTTACTTCAGGATGAACTCAAATCAAAAATTGAAGAGATTGACGGGGTTTCTTTCATTGCTGCAGAGGTTGATCTTGATGCCCAAGGAATGAAAGATTTATCATTTGAATTGGGAGGATCACTTGAACGAGTAATTGTTGTTTTAGGTTCCAAAAAATCAGGGAAAGCCCTATTGAGTTGCTATATTTCTAAAGTATTGGTCAGTGTTCAGCAAAAAGATGCTGGTGCGATAGTTCGAAACCTTGGAAAACATATAAAGGGAGGCGGAGGAGGTCAAGCCTTTTTCGCAACAGCTGGAGGTAAAAATCCAGAAGGTATTACCGCAGCCATATCTGCTGCACGTGAAGCTTGTTTTTCCTAGAGACCTTCAGATGAAATGGGAGGATAATTTCCAATAATTTCTTGAACAAAAAGAGCGATTCTATCGTCTCTGTTTTTCATATTTTCTTGTATTCCCCCACGACCTTTTCCTTGCCAGACAAGTTGTTTACTTACGCCGTCAATCACGTTTATGTACAAGGTCCCTTCCGTTCGAGTACTTACCGTGTTATTTGAAGGTCCCCAAAGCCATGGATTGAAACCCCAGCCCCAACCCCAGTTGCTGAAGTTGTTGACGTAAATCTTTTCTTTTGCATGAGTGGTAAATCCAATTAAAATATCTGGTGTTTCAGATTTAGACAATCCTTTGGTGCTAAGCTCAAGATCAATAGCCTTTAATATGCGACGTTTGTCTAAATCTGAGATATCAACTTTGTTAATTTGAGGTTTAAAAAAAGCGTAGGTCTTGTATTGAGAAAAGTCAATACTGCTGTCGAAATCAGAGTATACACGAATGGAAGAACAAGAAACAATCAGGACAACCGCAAAAAAGAAAATTACATACCTCATATCAAATGAATTTATTAATAATTTAGGTGTTCAAAAAGTATGCCGAAAAATTTAGCCCTTTTTAGGATCGTATCCATAAGGACAATGTCGACAATTACTATGGCAACAATAACCTCTTTTCAAGTGGTATCGTTCCGTAAAAACTTTATATCCTTCCTCGGAAAGATAGAAATCACCTTCTTCTAAAGGAGGTAGGCTCTGTGTCATTTTAATGTATTTTTGAACATGACTTTTTTTAATATAGTTAAAAGTAGTACAAATCAATCTCTTGACATTCTTGAAGGCCATAGGATTACCGTAAAAAGAGAAGATTTAATTCATACCGTGGTTTCAGGGAATAAATTTAGAAAGTTAAAATACAATTTTGAAGATTATCTGTTGAATGATAATCCGACTGTTTTGAGTTTTGGAGGAGCTTTTTCAAATCATTTAGCAGCTACAGCTTATGCAGGAAAAATTTGTAATGTTCCTACAATAGGTATTGTGAGAGGAGAAGAGTGGAAGAATAAAGTTGAACGAAGTAGTACAATGAATTTTTGTCAAAATCAAGGTATGGATTTAAGGTTTGTTTCCAGAGCAGTTTACAGAGAAAAAGAAAAAGGGTCTTTGGTTAAAGAGCTTCGGTCAAAAACCAGAAATTTGGCCATACTACCTGAAGGAGGTACAAATCAGTGGGCAGTAAAAGGATGTGAAGAAATTTTAACAGAAGCGGATCAAGAGTTTGATACAATTTGCTGCTGTGTTGGAACGGGAGGAACTATAGCGGGCTTAATTAATAGTGCCTCAAGAAAACAATTTGTTCTGGGATTTAATGCTTTAAACAATCCTGAGGTAAGTAACACGATTTTAAATTTTACCAAAAAAGAAAATTGGAGGCTAGTATCAAACTATACATTTGGGGGCTATGCCAAAGTTTCAGCAGAGTTAATTGTCTTTATGAATAATTTTTATCAACAATATCAGATTCCATTGGATCCAATCTATACTGGAAAAATGCTTTTTGGTATTTTTGATCTTATTAAAAGAAAGAAATGGTCATGGGGGAAGAATATTTTGGTGATTCACAGTGGAGGACTTCAAGGAATCAGACCGATGAACCTTCAGCTCAAAAAAAAGAGACTCCCTCTTTTAAACTATGGGGAATGATGGCTTTATCACTTACAGTTTTATCCCTGACATCTTGTGGGGGATCTAAGAAAGTGATACAAGAAAGACAAAAACCTATTGTAAAAAAAGAAATATCCAAAGAAGTTAATACTAAAGAAAAAACCCTACAGTCAGATGCCCAAGTCAAGATAATTACGAATAAGGACAAGATCAACGCTTATGTAGCACGCTACGCCCCCATAGCACAAAAGGAGATGAAATCTTATGGGATCCCAGCAAGCATAACTTTGGCTCAAGGTATTTTAGAATCAGGAATGGGTTACGGAAGACTTGCCGTTGAGGGGAATAACCATTTTGGAATCAAATGTCACAAAGGGTGGAACGGTAAGCGTATCTATCATGATGACGATGAAAAAGCGTAGTGTTTTAGAGTGTATAACAAAGTAGAAAATTCATTCAGAGACCACTCTTTGT
>CAZOWC010000049.1:0-8034 GCA_964583375.1 uncultured Flavobacteriaceae bacterium | reverse complement strand
GTTTCCAACTTTTTAAGTGCAGTGAAGTCAGGCTGCCAATTGTTGCGCTCCGCCAATTCGTAGCAAACAGCTTCAGCTTCCATCAAACGTGTTACAGACGCATAGGTTGGATACCCTGGATTTGGAATCAATACTTGATCCCCAGGGTTTAGAAAAGCCATGGAAATATGCATTATCCCCTCTTTTGATCCCATCAGTGGTAAAACTTCTGAATTGGGATCCAATACTACTTGATAATGTGTTTTATAAAAATCACTAATTCCCTGTCGCAGTTCAGGAAGCCCCTGATAACTTTGGTACATATTCGCTCGTGGATGAGAAAGTGATTTTTTTAATGCAGCAATTACGGAGGGATGAGCAGGTAAATCAGGACTCCCTATCCCCATATTGATGATGGGTTGACCCGCCTTTACTCGAGCCGCAACCTCTCTCAATTTACTGGAGAAGTAGTATTCTTTTACACTTTTTAAACGTCTTGCCGTTGTCTTCATATCTTATGTTGGGCGTATTCACCTAAAATTTTAAATTCAGAAGCCATTATGGCAATCAGTTTTCGGGCTTTGTCATAATTGGAAAACTTATCGAAAGTAACGTCCACAAAAAAGGAATATTTCCCTGGAGTTTCAATTACCGGAAGGGACTGAATCTTGGTCAAATTCAGCTGGCAGTCACTCATCACATTGAGTACCGCTGCCAAACTTCCCCTTTGGTGGTCTAATATAAATTTTAATGCAGCCTTGTTGATTTTGTCTTCAGCAATTGGCTGACCGTTGTTTTGGATGATTACAAATCGGGTTACGTTGTTTTTGATCGTTTGAATGGAAGAAGCTAAAACATTCATTCCGTAGAGGCCTGCTGCTTCCTGACTGGCAATTGCTCCAATACCTTTGAGTTGATGCTCTGAAATACGTCGGGCTTCGTCAGCCGTATCCTCCGACTCAACCAAATGGATATGAGAGTATTGGTGGAAAAAATCCTGACATTGTAATAAAGCCATAGGATGGGAATGGACTTCTTTGATGTCCTCAATTTGTTGACCGTTTAAGGCCATTAAATGGTGGTGGATACTCAAACTGTATTCGCCAATTATAGCAAGTTTATTGTGGTCAATCAATGCATAATTGGGAATGATAGAACCAGCAATGGAATTTTCAATAGCCATGACTGCTTGATCTGCTGAACCGTTGATTAGGGCCTTCACTGAATCGTTAAAAGTCTCACACACTACAAGAGAAAAATCCGCTCCGTAATAGTTCTTTGCCACCATATGATGAAACGAACCTCGGTTTCCTTGTATCGCTATTTTTGGTTTGTCTTTCATTTTAATTTAAAAAAAAAGTCCCGAAAAAATCAGGACTCTTAATTGTATATGTTGTAATGATCTTACTACAAAGTCCCTTTAGCTTCGTTATAGAAGTAATAGAATGCGTTGTTATAAGAAAAAAATTTTTTCATGACTTTTAAATCGGGACAAATGTAGCATAGCTTTTTAAAAAAACAAACTCTTCCTTCTTTTTTTTAACTATTTCAACGGAAAAGAAGCCGTTTAAAGAAAAATGAAGTGAAATAAACTATCTTAACTACACAAAAAGTACATTCAATGACTGCAGCAGTACTGATTACCATAGGTTTAATTCAATTTGTCCTCCTTTAACTCTATGTCAAAAAACAATTACCTCCATTTTATTTTACTAAATATCGCTATGATATGTGTTTCTACTTCTGGAGCCTTGGGGCGTTATATTAACTTACCCCCACCCCTAATCATTTGGTCGAGAGCTATAGTTGCCTTTACACTGCTATTGATATACCTGATTTGGAAGAAAAAGTGCATCCTTTTAGACTTTAAAAAAGAAGGATTTACAGCCTTAATCAGTGGTATATTAATGGCAGGACATTGGGTTGCCTATTTCTTTGCGCTTCAATGGAGCTCAGTTGCTATTGGAATGCTCTCCCTATTTACCTACCCTATGATTACCCTCTTATTAGAACCCTTTTTCTTCGATGTAAAATATCAAAAAAGACATTTATTCCTAGGTGTAATGATTTTAGCTGGAGTCTATCTTTTGGCTCCCAGCTTTGAATTTAATAATACTGTTACTCAGGGGGTGCTGATGGGGATGGTATCATCTTTGTGTTATGCCTTTAGAAATATTTTTATGAAGCAAAAAATTGCAACGGTGGACGGTTCTGTACTAATGCTTTATCAAATGGGGGTCACCGTGGTCATTCTACTCCCAGCCTTATATTACCTCGAACCGGAATCCTATATTGAAAAACTGCCTTTTATTCTTATTTTAGGGGTAGTGACTACGGCTGTGGGGCATACTCTTTTTCTCAACAGTTTTAAAAAATTCTCAATAGGTACTGTCAGTATCATGAGTGGAATTCAACCCATTTACGGAATTCTATTAGGTGTCGTCTTCCTCAGTGAAATTCCTTCTAATCGAAGTATATTGGGTGGTATATTGATTATACTGACCGTATTGATCGAACAAAAAAGTACCCAAACAACTAAGGAGAAATAAGTATCTTTAAAACAAAAAAATGAGTGTAGTCATTGCGGATGTCAGTAAAAACTACGGTAGCATTCAGGCGTTAAAAGGTATCAGCATCAAACTTAGAAAAGGGGAGGTCGTTGGATTGTTGGGCCCTAACGGTGCTGGAAAATCTACACTTATGAAAATACTGACAGGCTATTACACCCATTGGGAAGGTCAGATTCATTTTTTTGATCAAGACCTGCGCACTCAACTCGAAAACATCCAAAGAAAGACCGGCTATCTAGCGGAGAACAACCCCCTCTATCCTGAGATGTATGTGATAGAGTATTTAAAGTACAATGCAGACCTGTACCAAATTTCTAATCCTTCACTGAATGAAATCATCCAAAAAACTGGGCTGGAACAGCACGCCAAATCAAAAATCAACACCCTTTCCAAAGGATTTAAACAACGCGTTGGACTGGCAGCTGCCTTAGTACACAATCCCGAAGTGGTCATTTTAGACGAACCCACTACAGGGCTAGATCCGAATCAACTCATCGAAATTAGAAAATTGATTCGAAAGTTGGGTAAAGACAAAACCGTGATTTTATCTACCCATATCCTTCAAGAAGTCGACGCTATTTGCGATCGAGTAGTCATCATCAATAAAGGTGAAATCGTCTTGGATCAATCTTTGGATCGATTGCGAGAAAACCAACAACAAATCATCCAGGTCAGTTTTGACTACCGAATAGAAACCGAGGCCTTGGCAAGACTTCCTCAAGTAGAAAAAGTTAAAAACACTCATGATTTTGACTATGAAATTTACCTTAAAGGCAATGAAGATCAACGCCCCGCTGTTTTTGACTTTGCTTACGATAACGGCCTTAAAATCTTATCTCTACAACTTAAAAACGAAAGTCTTGAAGCCCTTTTTAACGAGCTGACAGCCGATTGATTTATATTTTATAAATTCGTTACATTAACACAATCTCAGCCAAACCCTTGAATTCAAAATATGAATATGGAATTACTTGCTGAGTATTTAATACTATATATTCACGCACCCCTTGGAGGAGTTGCGTTGCTTAGTGGGGGTATTTCTCTGATCAGTAAAAAGGGGAGCCGTTTACATAAAAAATTGGGGAAAGTATTTTTTTACTCCATGCTTCTTTCTGCTTTTTCAGCTTTAGTAGTCTCTGTTTTACCAAATCATGAAAGTCCCTTCCTATTTTCAATCGGATTGTTTAGTACCTATTTTTTAGTCAGTGGCATTCGAAGCCTAAAATACAAACAAGAGAAAATTTATCTAAGCACTGATAAAATCATCGCTTATTTAATTTGTATCACTGGGTTTGTAATGGTATCCTACCCCATAATTCTCTACAGTAAATTGAATCTTATTTTAACTGTTTTTGGATTTAGAGACCTCTCGCGACTTAAAGATGAAAAACACTTGAGAAAAGGATGGCTGTAGTTGCATTTAAGAAAAATGACTGGAGGCTATATCGCTGCTGCAAGTGCATTTTTTGTTGTCAATCAAATACTACCCAGCGTTTGGAATTGGTTTGCCCCTACCCTAATCGGAAGTATATATATTGCCTATTGGATCAATAAATTAAATAAAAAATCAAATTGTGGTTTTGGAGTAAATCTCTATTATCGGTTTTGATTAATTCGATAAACTCAAGGATTTTGATTCTTATGGTTTTAAATTTATTTTTTTAATTAGAGGTTCATACCCCAAAATTCCAGACCTATGAAACCCCTAAATTTTAATAACAAAAAATTTGCATTACTTATAAATTCCACAAATGGAAAAGTAGATACGGAAACCATTTCTGTTTACAAACAAAAGGGAAATCTGGTAACAGCAGAATATCATGGAAGGAGTATTACGTACGGAAAAATTATTGCCTTGTTAAACAAGGATAAATTAGACATGTTATACCAATGTTTGAAAACTGACAACCAGATAAGGGGTTAAAGCCATTGCAAACATCACACTAACCCAAAATCAAAAAATCAAGTTAAAGTTGGGCTGGGAATAGTTAAACGGTAACAAAACCTCTGGAAAGTCTGAATATATAGAACTCTAATTTAGTTTAATCTAGCTCCCTAAAATAACTCCCTAGCAATGGCTTTAATATTATCTGATTTACTCATGGAATAATAGTGTAAAAAAGGCACTTTAGCTTTTTTGAGTTCTTTACTTTGAGTGATACACCACTCAATTCCCACTTGTCTTACCGCCTTATTGTCTTTGCATTTGATAACCTCTTTTACCAAAGCTTCGGGTAAATCAACATGAAAACGTTGGGGGATCATATTGAGCTGTTTTAAAGTAGAAAGCGGTTTTAGCCCAGGAATAATGGGTACGTCGATTCCTTGGGCGCGTACTTGTTCGACAAAGTCAAAGTACTTTTGGTTGTCAAAAAACATTTGGGTTACCATATATTCCGCACCCGCAGCTACTTTTTTCTTTAAAAAATGAATGTCGCTTTCCATACTCGGGGCTTCCATATGTTTTTCAGGATACCCAGACACCCCAATACAAAAATCTGTAGCATGGGAGTTCAGCAGTTCATCGTCCAAATAAATTCCCTTATTGAGGTCGGCTATTTGCCCAACCAACTCATTGGCGTACTGATTTCCATCTTGATTGGGTTTAAAATAGGTTTCTGATTTTAAGGCGTCGCCTCGAAGAGCAACTACATTGTCAATTTCTAAAAAGTCCAAATCGATCAAAAAGTTTTCCGTATCCTCTTTAGAAAATCCACCACAAAGAATATGGGGTATGGCATCCACCTTATATTTCCCTTGAATCGCAGCACAAATCCCAACTGTACCGGGTCGTTTTTTTATCACTTTCATCTCCAACAATCCATTTCCTGCATTTTTGTAAATATGCTCTTCTCTATGATAGGTTACATCTACAAAAGGAGGGTTGAATTCCATCAATTCATCACACACATCAAAAAGTTGGTTGATACTTTGCCCTTTAAGTGGAGGAAGTATCTCAAAAGTAAATTGAGTAGTTCCAGGGGATTGGGCTATATGTTCTGTTATCTTCATTTATTCTCTGTTCTAAGTTATTCAGTAAGGTTGGGATTCAACCATTTTCTGGCTTCTTCTAAAGCTATTCCTCTACGTTTACTGTAATCGACTAATTGGTCTTCTTTGATTTTACCCAGACCAAAATAACGCGATTGTTGATGGGCAAAATAGTAGCCTGAAACCGAAGAGGCAGGCCACATCGCCAAGCTTTCCGTCAGACTTACGCCTATGGTTTCTTTTACCTCTAGCAGTTTCCACAGCGTCTTTTTTTCCAAGTGATCTGGACAGGCGGGATAACCCGGGGCAGGTCTGATACCTTGGTATTTTTCTTGTATCAATTCTTCATTGGACAGGTCTTCCTCGCTCACATAAGCCCAATGTTCAGTCCGGATTTGGTGATGTAAATATTCCGCAAAGGCTTCAGCAAAACGATCCGAAAGGGCCTTGACCATGATGGAGCTGTAATCGTCGTTAGCCTCTTCAAATGCCTTGGCCTTTTCTTCTGTACCAAAACCAGTGGTCACGCAAAAAGCTCCCATATAGTCAATTTTCCCTGAAGCTTTTGGTGCTATAAAATCGGCTAGGGCAATATTGGGTTGGGCTTTGGATTTTTTTAATTGCTGTCTGAGGGTGATCCACTGCCCAAGGGTTTTAGATCGATTTTCATCTGAATAGATCTCAATATCGTCTCCCACAGCATTTACAGGAAATAAGCCAAAACGCGCCTTGGCAGTCACCCATTGTTCTTCAATCATTTGATGCAACATGGTTTGGGCATCTTGATACAAAACTTTTGCCTGTTCACCCACTACCTCATCTTCCAGCAGATCGGGGTACTTTCCGTGAAGGTCCCAAGACCTAAAAAACGGAGTCCAATCAAAAAAAGATAACAACAACTCTAAATCCAAGGATTTGATGGTTTGCATTCCTAAGGTCTTAGGTCGCTGTGGGTTGAATTCATCCCAATCGAATGGAAAGGGGTTCTGCTGGGCTTGGCTGTAACTGAGGTATTCTTTTTCAGAGCCTCTAGACATAAATTTAGCCTTAAAGGCTTCGTAATCTTCTCTTATTTTAAGGGTATAAGCTTCCTTTTTATCTTTTTGTAAAAGATTGCTTACCACTCCTACAGCTCTAGAGGCATCGTTGACATGGATCACTGCCGACTTTGATACTGGTGCAATTTTTACCGCCGTATGCGCTTTGGATGTGGTTGCACCCCCAATAAGAACGGGGATGTCAATATTCAATCGATTGAGTTCTTTGGTCACATACACCATTTCATCCAATGAGGGAGTAATGAGTCCAGAGAGTCCGATTACATCTACTTGCTCCTCTAAGGCACGCTGGATGATTACTTCAGGAGGCACCATTACCCCCAGATCGATGATCTCGTAGTTATTACACGCCAAAACCACACTTACAATATTCTTTCCTATATCGTGGACATCTCCTTTTACAGTTGCCATCAATACTTTACCTGCATGCTGTTTGTCCCCGCTTTTTTGAGCTTCGATAAAGGGCTGTAAAAACGCAACCGCCTTTTTCATAACTCGTGCTGATTTGACTACCTGAGGTAAAAACATTTTCCCTTCTCCAAAGAGATCACCTACGATATTCATACCGTCCATCAAGGGTCCTTCGATAACTTCAATTGGCTCTTTAGCTTTCAATCGCGCTTCTTCAGCATCGGCTTCTATATAGCTGTCTATTCCTTTGATTAGGGCATGGCAAATTCTGCTTTCCAAGCTTTCTTTTCTCCAGCTATCGTCTTGTTTTTTTCTGGTCTTGGAGGTGGATACTAATTGTTCTGCATATTCTAGCAAACGTTCGGTGGCATCTTCTTTTCGGTCTAGCAGTACGTCCTCGACGTACTCCATTAATTCTTTTGGGACCTCATCGTAAACTTCGAGTAAGGTTGGATTGACGATTCCCATATTCATCCCATTTTTAATGGCGTGGTACAGAAAGGAAGCGTGCATGGCTTCACGTACTGTATTGTTTCCACGAAAAGAAAAAGACACATTGCTTACTCCTCCACTTACATTGGCATGGGGGAGGTTGGCACGTATCCATTTGGTCGCATTAAAAAAGTCCAAGGCATTTTTTCGATGCTCTTCCATGCCGGTTGCAACAGGAAAAATATTAGGATCGAAGATGATGTCCTCGGGAGCAAAATCGATTTGGTTGACGAGTAAATTATAGGAGCGTTTACAAATGGCGATACGACGGTCTAAATTATCTGCCTGACCTTCTTCGTCAAAAGCCATAACGATGACCGCTGCTCCAAACTTTTTTATGGTAGCTGCCTGAGCTAAAAAGTTAGCTTCACCTTCTTTTAAGCTGATGGAATTGACTACACATTTCCCCTGAACTACTTTGAGTCCTGCTTCGATGATTTCCCATTTGGAGCTGTCGATCATCAAGGGGACACGGGCAATATCGGGTTCGGCAGCAATCAGATTGAGGAAAGTCGTCATTGCCACTGCTCCGT
>CAZOWC010000048.1:0-8160 GCA_964583375.1 uncultured Flavobacteriaceae bacterium | reverse complement strand
GAGGCACCATCCTCTGAACTTTCAGTATTTATTGGAAATTATCTCTTAGAGGTTCTAGAAGATCTTGAAAATGTTTCTAAAGGAAAACTATCTCCTGAGGAGAAAACAGACTTAAAACTGAATGTGATTGGAAAAATTCCAGAAATCCTGTTGGACAATACCGATAGAAATAGAACAGCCCCAGTTGCCTTTACGGGGAATAAATTTGAATTCAGAACAGTAGGCTCTAAATCAAACTCTTCAAAATTGATCACAGTTTTAAACGCTGTAGTCACCGAACAGTTATTGGATTTTAAACTTGCAGTAAACAAGCTTATTGATGGGAAAAAGATGAAAAAAGACGATGCTATTTTCAATGTTTTAAGAGAAACTATTTCTTCCATAAAGCCTGAATTATCTATTAAAAACAACATTGCAAAAAACTCTGAACAAGTCTCAACACCTAAAGAACTCCCCAGTTATGTGGCCTCTAAAGCTATAGCACTTTTTGAAGCACTTGAAATTTTTTCTGAAAGAGAATTGACAGCTCGATATCAAGTAGATCTTGAGGCCTATATCTCTACTGTACAAATTGAATCAAGGACCTTAGGAGATATAGCAAGAAATCACATCATCCCTACAGCCATTAGATACCAGAATATGTTGATAGAAAACATTCGTGGGCTAAAAGAGATCTACGGTACTTCGTATAAAGAGTTTGCGAGTGAACAATTGTTAATACTTGAAAAAATATCAAAATACATAGCAGAAATCAATGATGGGGTAACCCAAATGACCAATGCCCGTAAAAAAGCAAATAGCACTACTGACTTTCACAAAAAAGCACTTCAGTACGCTCAAACTGTCAAGCCTTTTTTAACCAGTATTCGCTATCAGTGCGACAAATTAGAACTCACCGTTGAGGACACCTTATGGCCACTAGCGAAATATCGAGAACTGTTGTTTGTTCGTTGATAAGTATCCTTTTTAACGCACTTTAGATTTAGCCAAAACCCCTACTTTTGTACAAAATCAGTATATGTCCAACAGATATGCTCAGCGGGGGGTTTCAGCCCAAAAAGAAGATGTACATCAAGCGATAAAAAATGTAGATAAAGGGCTTTATCCAAAAGCTTTTTGTAAAATCATTCCCGACGTACTGACCGGAAGTGAGGATCATGCTATTGTAATGCATGCTGATGGTGCGGGAACAAAATCTTCTCTTGCTTATATGTATTGGAAGGAAACGGGAGACCTTTCAGTATGGAAAGGTATTGCTCAAGACGCGCTAATTATGAATACAGATGATTTACTCTGTGTTGGTGTGACTCAAAATATCTTACTTTCTTCAACTATCGGTAGAAATAAAAATCATATCCCAGGAGAGGTGATTGCAGCTATTATAGAAGGTACAGAAGAACTTTTAGAATTGCTCAATAATTGGGGAGTTTCAATTTACAGCACTGGTGGAGAAACAGCTGATGTTGGAGATTTAGTCAGAAGTATTATCGTTGATTCTACCGTAACAGCTCGTTTAAATAAAAAGCATATCATTGATAATGCAAACATACAAGCAGGAGATGTTATTGTTGGGCTTTCCTCCTTTGGTCAGGCAACCTATGAAACTGAATACAATGGCGGAATGGGGAGTAACGGGCTTACTTCAGCCAGACACGATGTATTTTCAAAAGAACTTGCGGCCAAGTATCCAGAGAGTTTTGATCCTACTGTCCCTGAGGATTTAGTCTATTCTGGATCAAAACAACTGACGCATGCTTTGGAAGGTGTTCCGATTGATATAGGAAAACTTGTCTTGTCACCTACTCGAACCTATGCCCCTATAGTCCATCAAATTTTTCAAAATATTGATAGAAGCCAAATACATGGTATGATCCATTGTAGTGGAGGTGCACAGACAAAAATCTTGCATTTTATAGATCAGCTGCATGTGATTAAGGATGCGCTCTTTCCAGTACCCCCTCTTTTTGATTTAATTAAAAAAGAATCTCAAACCTCAGGTAGAGAAATGTATCAAGTGTTTAATATGGGTCACCGTATGGAGTTTTATGTACCTCCATCGCAAGCTGATGAAATCATTTCTATTTCTAATAGCTTTAACGTAGATGCTAAAATCGTTGGTAGTGTAGAAGCTTCTTCTGTCAAAAAACTTAACCTTAAAACCCCCTATGGATCTTATGAATACTTATGATAAATTTAAAATCAACGGCTTATTAAGTGTGCTGTTATTTTTACGTTTTTCCTCTTTTGTGAGCGCACAGGAAGATTTATTCAGTTCAATTCGGGAAGAATCCAAAGAAATCAAAACCTAATTACTGCCTAAGAGAATGGTTTTTACTCAACGCTTACTTTGGGGTGAAAACGGCTTGATGAGAAAGACACAGTGGTCTCCTCTGACAATTGAACAGCGCGAAAAAGAGTTAAAAGTTAGGAGAAAAATGCTCAAAGCTCATCAGATTATTGGATTTGTGACTCTTGCAGGTATGGTTGCCCAAGGTGTTATGGGAACTCAATTGTATAAGGGAGATTATCGGTATTATGAAACCCATGAAACCATTGGTAATTTAACTTCGATCAGCTATTTTACAGGTGCTGGTTTGTCACTTTTTGCCCCCCCGCCTTTAATCAATAAAAAAACAAAAGGGTTAAGTTCAGCCCAAGCACATAAATATTTGGCCACAATTCACTTTTCAGCCATGCTCGCCACTAATATTCTGGCTGAAGAAAACAAACAATTACACCGCGCAGCAGCTTTTACTGCCTTTGGAAGTTATGTAGCGGCAATCTTGGTATTTAAATTTTAATAGTATGCGGCTCAGAATAAGCCTTTTTATATTTTTAACTCATTTGAGTCTAATTGGTCAAGAAGTTCGAAAAGATGTCAATGATCAATCTTCTTTTATTCAATATGAAGGAAAACATTTACTACATGATTGGGATGGAATAAATCAAAAAGTCAAGGGAATAGCGGTGGTCGATGAGGCTACTGATGAGATTGTTAAAATTGCACTACTAGCCAATGTGAGAGATTTTGACAGTAATAATTCGAGTCGTGATGCTAATGCTTTAGAAGTGTTGGAGGCATTGCAATATCCCGAAATTAAATTTTATTCGGATGAAATTAAATACAATTCCAAAACGGTACGCTTTTCGGGTTCACTTGAATTTCACGGAATATCGATTACTCAAAGCATAGAAGCCGATTTGTATAAATCTGAGCTTGGCACCGAGTTGCTAGGAGAATTACAATTGATTCCTTCTGATTTTGGAATAGAATTACCTTCCTTTTTAAGTGTTCAGATGAAAGATTTGTTGAAGATTAATTACCGAATTGTCATTGACAAATAAATCACTTAATCTCCTTACAATTTGTAAATTTGTGCTTCTATGTTAGAAAAACTTCAAATAATCCAACAACGCTTTGACGAGGTTTCCGATTTGATTATCCAGCCCGACATCATTGCTGACCAGAAGCGCTATGTTCAATTGAATATAGAGTACAAAGATCTTTCGCTTATGGTCGAAAAGATTAAATCGTACAAGACCCTCCTTTCAAATCTAGAGGAAGCAGAACAATTGCTCAAAGATGAAAATGATGAGGAAATGCTCACTATGGCCAAAATGGAAATTGAAATTGCAAAAGAGCAAATTCCAGCCTTGGAGGAAGAAATTAAATTCTTATTGATACCCAAAGATCCAGAAGATGCAAAAAATGTAGTGGTTGAAATTCGTGCTGGGACTGGAGGAGATGAAGCGAGTATTTTCGCCGGAGATCTGTATAGAATGTACACTAAATATTGTCAATCAAAAGGTTGGAAAGTAAGTTTTGTTGATTCTAGTGAGGGCACAGCTGGTGGTTTTAAAGAGGTTATTTTTGAAGTTTCAGGTGAGGATATTTACGGTACCATGAAATACGAATCAGGTGTTCACCGTGTGCAGCGGGTGCCCCAGACTGAAACTCAGGGTCTGGTTCATACTTCAGCGGCAACGGTAATGGTATTGCCCGAGGCAGAAGAGTTTGATGTTGAAATTGACATGAATGAGGTGCGAATTGATTATTTCTGTTCCTCAGGGCCTGGAGGCCAATCGGTTAACACTACCTATTCTGCTGTTCGATTAACACACGAGCCAACAGGTATAGTAGCTCAATGCCAAGATCAAAAATCTCAGCATAAAAATAAAGACAAGGCGCTTAAGGTATTGCGTTCCAGATTATATGAATTGGAATTATCCAAAAAGCTAGCTTCAGACGCCGAAAAACGAAATTCTCTGGTCTCCTCTGGAGATCGTTCAGCAAAAATAAGAACCTATAATTATCCTCAAGGACGTGTTACTGATCACAGAATCGGTTTGACCCTTTATGATTTACCAAATGTGATCAATGGAGACGTTCAAAAACTTATAGATGAGTTACAATTGCATCAAAACACTGAGAAACTTAAAGAGGCAGGTGAAGTAATATGACACAAAAGCTGCTCTTCGAACAAATAAAAGCTAAAAGATCCTTCCTCTGTGTTGGACTAGATATCGATTTAGATAAGATTCCCCCTCATCTCAAAGATCAGGAGAACCCACTATTCACTTTTGCTAAAAAAATAATCGATGCCACACATTTGTATGCTGTAGCCTACAAGCCTAATCTTGCTTTTTTTGAAACATACGGCATAAAAGGCTGGAGTGCGTTTGATAAAATAACCAAATATCTCAATCAGTATTATCCCAATCATTTCGTTATAGCTGATGCCAAAAGAGGTGATATTGGCAATACAGCGACTCATTATGCAAAAGCTTTTTTTGAAACCTATAATGTTGACGCAGTAACTATAGCACCTTATATGGGTAGAGATGCTGTGGAGCCGTTTTTAACTTTTAAAAATAAATATGCAATTTTACTTGCCTTGACATCTAATCCTGGGGCTTATGATTTTCAATTAACCGAAGCGGAAGGGGAGAGGTTGTATGAAAAGGTATTACGAACTAGCCTAGAGTGGAACGGAGCTGAGCAGCTAATGTATGTAGTTGGTGCAACAAAAGCTACTGCAATTGCGTCCATTCGGAAAATTATTCCTAGTGCATTTTTATTGGTGCCTGGAGTAGGAGCACAAGGCGGCAGCTTACAAGCAGTTGCGGAAGCAGGAATGAATGCTCATTGTGGACTTTTAGTTAATTCATCTAGAGGTATAATATACGCCTCTCAAGCAGATGATTTTGCTGAGGTTGCAGCTAACGAAGCCCAGAAGCTGCAAGAAGAAATGGCAATATATCTGTCACAAAAAGACCTGCTCTAGTGCTGCATCATTCTATTTATAAATCTGAAAACGGATCAAAACAGTGTATTACTTTTATACATGGCGCTGGAGGGAATTCCTCTATTTGGTTCAATCAAGTTCGATTTTTTAAGACTTACTTTAATGTATTATTGATCGACCTTAGAGGACACGGAAAATCAAGGAACTCTCCAGATGAATTGGTCTATTCATTTGATTTGGTCATTTCTGATCTAGTTGAGGTATTGGATCACCGAAAAATAGAAAAATCACATTTTGTTGGGATATCCTTGGGGAGTATACTCATTCAGAAAATGATGCACTCTCATCCATATCGAATTGAAAAAATTGGTTTAGGAGGCGCTATAATTAACCTAAACCTACAGTCGAAAATCCTAATGTTTTTGGGAAAATTGACACAAACTATACTTCCTTTTATTTGGATTTATACTTTTTTCGCTTATGTAATTATGCCTTATAAAGCCCACAGAAAATCAAGGGCATTGTTTATCCGTGAAGCAAAAAAGATGTCTGAAAATGAATTTAGAAAATGGTATAAATTGACAGCCAACTTACTCCCTCTGTTAGAAAAAATAAGAAAGCGTGAGGTTAAAATACCTACGCTTTATATCATGGGGAGTCAAGATTATATGTTTTTACCTTTTGTTAAGAAAATTGTGAATCTCCATCAATATTCAAGCCTATTGACCTTAAAGCAGTCAGGACATGTGGTAAACATAGATCAACCTGAAAAATTTAACCTGGGACTTTTGGATTTTCTGCAGTCTTAGACTAATTGAAAACTATTGTCTTGTTATTGTAAGTCATGATCTTGCGTTCACAGTGAAGCTTTAAGGCTCTGAGTAAAACAATCCGCTCCAAATCCTGTCCTTTTAGGATAAAGTCTTTAACCTCGTGCCCGTGAGACACGCGAATGGTGTCTTGATCTATGATGGGTCCAGCGTCCAATTCTTCTGTTACATAGTGACTCGTAGCTCCAATGATTTTAACTCCTCTCTGAAATGCGGAATGATAGGGTTTGGCTCCTGGGAAAGCAGGTAAAAAAGAATGGTGAATATTTATGATTTTTGAAGGATAAAAATCGATAATTCGAGACGATACTATTTGCATATATCGAGCCAATACGATACAGTCCACTTCATATTTTTCAAGTAATTCCAGTTGCTTTATTTCTGCTTCTTCCTTGGTGTCTTTGCATACAGTAATGTGATAAAACGGAATATCAAACTGCTTTGCTATGGGTTCCAAGTCCTTGTGATTACTGATGATGAACGGTATGATACAGGCCAGCTTTCCTGAGCTTTGTTGTGCAAGAATATCGTAAAGGCAATGATCGTATTTGGAAACAAAAACAGCCATTTTAGAAAGGACATCTGCTAGGTAAAAACTACAAGACATCTGAAAGGGTTCACCCAATACTTTATTAAAGTTAGTTTTAAATTTTTGAAAATTTGACAAATCAAAGTCACCTTCAACTTCTATCCTCATAAAAAAGGCACCTTGGATGCGATCGACATACTGATCGATATAAACAATATTTCCGTTTCGTTGATGAATAAAATTAGTGACTGCTGCAATGATTCCTTTTTTATCAGGACAATACATTAATAAAATAAGTCGTTTCATGGGGTATTCTTGTTATTCTCCCGGTTGGGTAATTTTAAAATTTTCTTTTTCTTTCGCTTTACTTACCATTTCTTTGACCTCTGAAAGTAATTTTTTGGCATCTAGGATAACACCATGATGAATGGCGTGTTTACTCCCCCAACATGGATTACTTTGTTGTATTCCGTCAGTTTGAATGCTCCTGTGCCATAGAGCACCTTAAAGTTTTCCAATGGATTTTTGAGCATTGATAAAAAAGAAACAGTTAAGTAGTATAAATTGAAGTAGCTTAAACATGATTAAATTTTTATTAAATATATACAAAAAAACCTCCCGACACAGTCAGGAGGTTTTGGTTCAATACTCAAGGTTTATGGTTATAACCTAAAATTAATGTTGATTTAGTCTGAAGTCTGAATAAGCATCCATTCCGTGCTCCATTAAATCAAGACCTTTTAGTTCATCGTTGGCATCAACACGAAGACCCATGGTTTTTTTGATGACAGATAGTATAATAAATGCAGTAACACAAGAAAATGCACCTACAATACCTACACCGATTAATTGAGCTATAAATTGATTTACTCCTGCCATGGCTCCAAAAATTCCGACAGCCAGTGTTCCCCAAATTCCGCAAATTAAATGGACAGCAACTGCCCCTACCGGGTCATCGAGTTTGAGTTTATCAACTAGTGATATTCCAAGTACAATAATGACTCCAGCTATGATACCTATTAAAATGGCGTCTGTAGGACCCATCTGATCAGCGCCAGCTGTGATACCAACAAGTCCTCCCAAAACGCCATTCATAAACATTGTTAAGTCAAAGTTTTTAAATAAGATATTCGAGAAAAGTGCTGCAGAAACTCCACCAGCTGCTGCCGCTAAACAAGTGGTAACAAGTGTTAATGAAGTAAGCTCTGGGTCCGCTGAAAGTACCGATCCTCCATTAAAACCGAACCATCCTAACCAAAGAATAAGAACACCTGCTGCCGCTAAGGGAATATTATGTCCGGGTATGGCATTTGGTTTTCCATCTTTTCCGAATTTTCCAATCCGCGCCCCTAAAAGGTAAATTGCAATTAATGCAGCCCAACCACCAACAGAGTGAACGAGGGTAGAACCAGCAAAGTCATAGAAACCCCATTGGTCTAAAAATCCACCACCCCATTTCCAAGATCCGATGATGGGATACACTAATCCTACATATAAAATGGTAAAGAGCATAAAGCTGTTGAGTTTTATCCGTTCAGCTACAGCTCCTGATACT
>CAZOWC010000047.1:0-8216 GCA_964583375.1 uncultured Flavobacteriaceae bacterium | reverse complement strand
AAATTTAACATCAAAAAATAAAAAGAACTTTTCTACTCGTGTTTTAAATATTCGAGCAGGTATAAAATGACCCAATTCATGAAGAATGATTAATAAGGATAAACTCATTAATAATTGGATAGCTTTGACAACAAATGGACTCATAGTACCGTTTTAATTCACGCAAAAGTAGCACAATAGGTCTCATTATAAAAATTCATAAGCGCTTTTAAGGTTCTTTTTTCATTTTCAAATTTTCTAATCGTTTTAGAAGCTTTAAATTTACATTGTTTTATAACAGGATGAAATCAAATTTCAAAAAATACAGAAGTTTTGGAGCAATTTTTACAATTGTTTCTCTAGCCATTTTAGCGCTTTTTTATTCAGCTTTAAAACCCCAAAAGCGACTACCCATTTACCAACCCTCTATGGTTAATTACGAATTGGTTGACAGCACACTTCAACACGTTAAAAAATTTCATAAAATTGCCCCTTTTTCAATGACCAATCAAAATGGATATAGGATTACACAACTAGATTATTTAGGTAAAATTTATGTTGCTGATTTTTTCTTTACCACTTGCCCATCAATTTGTCCTAAGATGACAGCCAATATGGGACAACTTCAAAATGAATTTCTTCAAGACCCTCAGGTAAAGTTCCTCTCTTACAGTGTTACTCCACAAATTGATTCTGTAGCTCAACTCAAAAAATATGCCCTAGATAAAGGAGTTATCGATTCAAAATGGAACCTAGTTACAGGAGATAAAAAAGAAATTTACACCTTGGCTAGAAAATCCTATCTTGCCGTAAAAGAGGACGGAGATGCAGGTCCCTATGATATGATCCATACAGAAAACTTTATACTCGTAGACCCCGAACAGCGTATCCGTGGTTTTTATGATGGAACTGATTTGGAAGCTATGCAAAGCTTAATTGCCGACATCTCAATTCTTAAAGAAGAATTTCCTACTGAATAAATTTTTATAGCTCTACGTTCAAAAGGGAAGTTATTTTCCTACTTTTGTTCTTTAAAATGATTCTAAATAATGATTCCACTGGATCAACTTGCTAAGGGAGAACTTGCCACAATCGAGATCATAGAAACAGACGAATTACCCTTAAAGCTAATTGAAATGGGTTGTTTGCCTGGAAACGACATCTCTCTTATTCAAAAAGCTCCTTTTAACGATCCATTGTATTTAAAAATCGATGAATCACATTTGGCCATCAGAAAAGAAACTGCACAACACATATTTGTCCGATTGATAAAATAATTAATGAGCAAGTCGTTGAACATTGCATTGTTAGGAAACCCAAATACGGGCAAAACTTCAGTATTCAATCGATTGACTGGACTCTCACAAAAAGTTGGAAACTACCCAGGTATTACCGTAGAAAAGAAGGAGGGTATATGTAGACTCAATCGAACGATCAAAGCCCATATCATTGACTTACCAGGGACGTATAGCCTCAATGCATCTTCTATGGACGAGAGTGTGGTTATTGAATTACTTCTCAATAAAAACAGCAAAGATTTTCCAGATGTTGCTGTGGTAGTGACCGATGTTGAAAATTTAAAACGAAATCTTTTATTGTTTACCCAAGTAAAGGACTTGGGAATTCCAACCCTTTTGGTGATCAATATGTCTGATCAAATGAAACGCAAAGGGATCACTATCGATATTCCTTTACTCGAAGAGAAATTAGATACTAAAATAGCATTGGTAAGTATGCGGGAAAACAAAGGTTTGAATTTACTCAAAGAGCTATTGGTCAATTACCGTCAACTTTCTACTGATCCAACTATTGCTCTAGAAAGCATTGATCAAGCATACTTTGACAATCTAAAAAAGACCTTTCCCAAACAGCAAATATATAAGTTATGGTTGGTGATTACTCAAGACGTAAATTTTGCAAAAATTGATAGGAATCGTGTCTCGGAAGCTAATGATTTTAAAATCCAATCTGAGCCTCATTTAAAAAGAATGCAGCAAAAAGAGACAGTCAAAAGATATCAGTTTATCAATAATGTTCTCAAAGAGGCCTTGATAATTGATCGGAAAACTGCAACCGATTTAAGAAGTCGTTTGGATCGGATTTTGATTCATAAATTTTGGGGCTATGTGATCTTTTTTGTCATTTTAATGATAATTTTTCAATCCATTTTTGATTGGAGTAGCATCCCTCAAGATTTTATTGACTCTGCTTTTGCTTCTTTAAGTGAACGTGTAAAATCCTCACTTCCCGAAGGGGTATTTACTAGTTTATTGGCAGAGGGCATTATTCCTGGTTTGGGAGGTATCGTTATTTTTATCCCGCAAATTGCCTTTTTATTTTTCTTTATTTCAATTCTAGAGGAGACGGGTTATATGAGTCGTGTTGTGTTTCTCATGGATCGCGGCTTGAGAAGATTTGGATTAAATGGGAAAAGTGTCATTCCGTTAATTTCAGGAACAGCTTGTGCCATACCTGCTGTAATGGCTACACGAAATATTGAAAACTGGAAAGAACGCTTAATTACGATTTTAGTAACTCCATTTACAACCTGCTCTGCCCGACTACCAGTTTACGCTATCTTAATTGCTTTAGTAATTCCAGAAGGCTCTTTTATTGGGCTCAACTATCAAGGATTGATGCTGATGTTCCTCTATTTAGTAGGATTTGGAATGGCATTACTTTCAGCTTGGATTTTAAGTAAAACATTAAAAATTCAGTCAAAGAGTTATTTTGTTGTTGAAATGCCCAATTATAAACTGCCATTGCTTAAAAATGTAGGTTTTACCGTCTGGGAAAAAACAAGAAGTTTTGTTACAGAGGCAGGAAAAATAATTCTTGCCATTTCGATTCTATTATGGGTAATGGCCTCTTACGGACCAGGTAAAAATTTTGCAGAAGCGGAGCAAATAGTAATAGCAAATCACACTGAACTGGAAGGTGAAGCACTTTCAAATAAAGTAAATGCATACAGATTAGAGCATTCGTATATCGGGATTTTAGGAAAATCAATTGAATCAGTCATTACCCCCTTAGGCTATGATTGGAAAATAGGAATTGCATTAATCAGTTCTTTTGCAGCACGTGAAGTTTTTGTCGGGACCTTGTCCACCATATACAGTGTGGAAAGCGATGCTGAAAAGACCATTAAAAATCGAATGGCATCAGAATTAAGAACTGACGGGAAACCACTTTTTAACCTAGCAAGTGGAATTTCTTTAATGTTATTTTATGCTTTCGCTATGCAATGTATGAGTACTTTGGCTATAGTCAAAAAAGAAACCAACTCATGGAAATGGCCCATGATTCAATTATTTGGAATGTCAATTTTGGCCTATGTCATTGCATTCTCAACCTATCAAATTTTAGCCTAATGGAATGGATTCAACCCCTGTTCGTTTTATTCGCAGCACTAGGAGCTGTTGCCTTTCTCATATATAAATGGATGCCCAAATCAAAATCAAAAAAAGGGGGCTCATGTGACACCAATTGTGATTGCCATTAGGAATTCTCCTTGTTTAGTACAGTTTTAATTTTTTTCCGCTTTGCTCTTTTCTAAAATATTATATCTTTAGATGAACAAAATTGAAACTTAAACTATTATGACTAACAAAAACAGACTTTTTTACGGAAGTTGTTTTGCATTAATCACTACTGCATTTTCTTTCAGTATACGCGCTGGGATTTTGCCTCAATTAGGAGAGGCATTTGACCTTAGTGGACAGCAGCTTGGCTTTATAAACTCCATGTGGTTTTTAGGATTCCCTATTTCCATGATTTTAGGAGGATTATTTTATCATACCATAGGCCCCAAGCGAATTATGCAATTTGCTTTCCTCACCCACATGCTGGGAATTATCCTTACCATTTACTCAGGAGGCTATGTAGGATTATTAATCTCTACGCTACTTATTGGAATTGGAAATGGATGTACAGAAGCCGCTTGCAACCCCATGATAGCAGATGCTTATGAGGGTAAAGAAATGAACACCTTATTGAATCGTTTCCATATGTGGTTTCCAGGGGGAATCGTATTGGGAAGTTTAATTTCCAAGTTCATGACAGATGCTGATTTGGGCTGGCAAGCACAGATTTGGGTTATTGTGATTCCAACTTTGATATATGTCTACTTATTTTACGGACAAGAATTTCCTAAATCAAAAGTGGAAGCAGCAAACTCAGTAAGTGGGAACTTAAAAGCCATGGCTACCCCTATTTATATTTTTATTTTAGGATGCATGGCATTGACAGCAATTTCAGAATTTGGACCACAACAATGGACTAGTTTAATCATGCAAAGTAGTGGAGCTCAGCCTATGCTTATCTTAGCACTTGTTACTGGCCTTATGGCTGTGGGAAGGTATTTTGGTGGAGATATCGTACACAAGTTTGATCAAACAGGTGTTTTACTTGGCTCAGCTATATTAACTGCAATTGGAATTTTCTTGTTTAGTACACAAACAGGTCCAATGGTTTATGTCGCGGCAATTTTCTTTGCCTTAGGGGTTTGTTATTTTTGGCCTAATATGATTGGATATGTAGCAGAAAAAATTCCTGCTAGTGGTGCCTTAGGGATGTCTATAGTAGGAGGTATGGGAATGTTTTCTACTTCAATTTTCCAACCGATTATTGGAGGATGGATTGATAACTCTACCGTTGAACAAGCTGCAAATGGACTTACAGGTACATCACTAGATTTAGCTGCGGGTCAACAAACACTGACTTATATGATCAGTTTTCCAGGGGTCTTAATTGTATTGTTTACCATCTTGTATTTCTGGCAGCGTAATTTAAAACCTGTTGTAGGTTAAACACTATTCTAAATAAATTTCAAAAGCCATCTGTATAGATGGCTTTTTTTATGAGTTCATTAGCGTTTCAATTTCCTCAGCTTCAATAGGAATTGAGCCCATCAAGTTGAGAGGAACCCCTTCAGCTTGGATAACGACATCGTCTTCAAGTCGAACGCCAAAGCCCTCTTCAGGAATGTAAATACCGGGTTCGACGGTAAATACCATATTTGGTTCCATAGGCAGGTGAAGTAACCCGTAATCATGGGTGTCTAAGCCCATATGATGAGCTGTGCCATGCATAAAGTACTTTTTATAAGCCAGTTTTTCATCACTCTGGTTTTGAAGATCTGCCTTGTCTAATAGACCTAGCTTTATTAATTCTGAAGTCATCAGTTTTCCGACATCAAGATGAAACTCTTTCCAAATAACACCTGGCTTTAGGAGTTGAGTCGCTTCTTTTTTTACTTTTAAAACCGATTCATAAACCTCTTTTTGCCTTGGAGTAAATCTTCCTGAAACCGGTATAGTACGTGTCATATCACTTGAATAGTTTCCGTATTCAGCGGCAACATCCATAAGTACTAGGTCTCCTTTTTGACACTGTTTGTTGTTTTCAGTGTAATGCAGAACATTGGCGCTTTTCCCTGCTGCAATGATAGGTGTATAGGCAAAACCTTTGGATCGATTTCGAATAAATTCATGAGCAAATTCAGCTTCAATTTCATATTCCCAAACCCCAGGTCTGATAAAAGTTAATATCCTTCTAAATCCTTTTTCAGTAATGTCGCAAGCTTGTTGAATCTGCTCGATTTCTTCTGCAGATTTAACCGATCTCAATTGCTGAAGTATGGGGTTGCTTTTCCCAACACTGTGTGCGGGATATGTTTTTTTACACCAATCGATGAAACGGTCCTCTCTTGTTTGAGTTTCCACAACTTGCCTGTAGTGTTCGTTGGTATTAAAATAAAAACAGTTGCATTGGGCACCCAGCTCCCTAAATATTCGGTTAAATTCTTTCAGCCAATAGACGGTTTTAATACCACTTCGCTCACGCGCCTGAGCTTTTGAGAGTTTGGCTCCTTCCCAAACAGCAATATGTTCATTGGTCTCTCTCATAAAAAGAACCTCTCGATGTTTTTCTTCAAATGCATCAGGAAAGATCACCAGAATACTTTCTTCCTGATCAATGCCACTGAGATAAAAAATGTCTCGATGTTGCTGAAATGGTAAGGTGCTGTCAGCACTTATAGGATAGATATCGTTGGAGTTGAAAACAGCAAGACTTTTGGGTTGAAGTGCACTTGCAAACCTCATTCTGTTTTGTTTGTAAACTGTAGGTGGAATTGGGTGGTATCGCATAAATAGTTTTTTACTAAGATAGCTGTTTTTAAAATTCAGAAAATGGAGTTTTAAATTTTTAAAAATCAAACCGAAAAATAGAAGTCAAGTTTTGTTTAGCTTTTTTTTGGATTATCTAAAAAATTAGATCTTAAGATTAAACATACATTATTGAAGACTCAAACTTGGAGTTCTTAATGGGAAAAATACGTTAAAGCAGTTTGTTGCTGAGTGTTTATGCCTTAATTTTGTTTAGACAAATTGAAAACTTATGACTTTAATAGCCTCTTCTATAGGGAGAAAACTTACCATGGCACTTTCAGGCCTTTTTCTGGTGATTTTCCTGACGCAGCATTTTGCGATCAATATCACCTCTGTATTTAGCCCTTCCTTATTCAACGAGCTTTCACACTTCATGGGGAATAACCCTTTAGTTCAGTTTGTTTTTCAGCCGATATTAATCCTTGGAGTGTTGTTTCACTTTACTATGGGATTTGTCCTTGAACTAAAGAACTGGAAATCAAGAGCAGTAAAATACAGGAGCTATAAAGGTGGTGCAAACGCTCCTTGGGTATCACGAAATATGATTTTATCTGGTGCTGTAATCCTTTCTTTTCTAGCTTTACACTTTTACGATTTTTGGATTCCTGAAATGAACTACAAATACCTTGAGGTTTTGCCTTTGGATTCAGAGCGTTATTTTGAAGAATTGATTCATAAATTTCAAAGCCCAGTAAGAGTTGGTATTTATTTACTTTCTTTTGTATTTCTTGCCTTGCATTTGTACCACGGATTTGCGTCCTCATTTCAAACTGTAGGGGTTAACAATAAATATTCTCAAGCGATAAAATCAATTACAATAGCCTTTTCTATTGTGATCCCAATTGGTTTTGTATTTATTGCATTGTTTCACCATTTAACCGCATTTTAATATGGCATTAGATTCTAAAACACCTAAAGGCCCCTTAGCTGATAAGTGGACACAACATAAAAGTAACATCAATTTGGTAAGCCCAGCCAACAAAAGACTAATTGATGTGATTGTTGTTGGAACAGGTTTGGCAGGAGCATCTGCTTCGGCTACTCTAGCTGAATTGGGTTACAATGTAAAAACTTTTTGTTTTCAAGATTCACCAAGACGTGCACACTCTATAGCAGCTCAAGGAGGTATTAATGCAGCAAAAAATTATCAAGGAGATGGCGATTCAACTTACCGTCTTTTTTATGATACCATTAAAGGAGGAGACTATCGATCTAGAGAAGCTAATGTTCATCGTTTAGCTGAAGTCTCTACCAATATTATCGATCAATGTGTAGCTCAGGGTGTTCCTTTTGCACGCGACTATGGAGGACTTTTGGACAATAGATCATTTGGAGGGGTATTGGTCTCCCGAACGTTTTACGCAAAAGGGCAAACAGGTCAGCAATTATTGTTAGGTGCATACTCTGCTATGAACCGACAAATTGGTCGAGGTAAAATTAAAATGTACAACCGTCACGAAATGATGGATCTTGTTTTGGTTGACGGAAAAGCGAGAGGAATTATTGCTCGAAATTTAGTAAATGGAAAGTTAGAACGACACAGTGCTCATGCTGTAGTAATTGCCTCTGGAGGTTATGGAAATGTATTTTTCTTATCTACAAATGCTATGGGGAGTAATGTTTCTGCTGCCTGGAAAATTCATAAAAAAGGAGCGCATTTTGCCAACCCTTGCTTTACTCAGATTCACCCTACCTGTATACCAGTTTCTGGCGAGCACCAATCTAAATTGACCTTGATGTCTGAATCTTTACGAAATGACGGAAGAATTTGGGTGCCAAAAAAATTAGATGATGTCAAAGCCATACGTGAAGGAAAGTTAAAGCCTACAGAAATTACAGAAGAAGATCGCGACTATTATTTAGAAAGACGCTATCCCGCTTTTGGAAATCTTGTGCCACGTGATGTAGCTTCACGTGCCGCCAAAGAACGCTGCGACGAAGGTTATGGGGTAAATAAAACGGGTGAAGCGGTCTATTTAGATTTTGCTGCCTCTATAGAACGTTATGGTAAAGAACAAGCACATGTTAAAGGTCTCGATGAAAAAGATGCAGCCCTGGTAAAAAAGT
>CAZOWC010000046.1:0-8286 GCA_964583375.1 uncultured Flavobacteriaceae bacterium | reverse complement strand
AAGCCAACCCGAAAATGGCCCTGGGATTTGGAACAGACTGAACTATAGACCCTTAGAAGGATTTGTCTATGCCGTTAGCCCTTTCAACTTCACAGCTATCGCAGGAAATTTGTGTACTAGCGCAGCCATGATGGGTAATACTGTTGTGTGGAAGCCCAGTGATCATCAAATTTTTTCTGCTCAAGTGCTGATGGAAATATTTAAAGAAGCAGGTTTGCCAGATGGCGTGATTAATATGGTTTTTGGAGATCCAGAAATGATCACCAATAAAGTACTTGAAAGTCCTGAATTTGCTGGAATTCATTATACAGGTTCCACTGAAGTTTTTAGAGGCATCTGGGGGAAAATTGGCACTCATATTGCCCGCTATAAATCTTATCCCAGAATAGTAGGTGAAACAGGTGGGAAAGATTTTATCGTAGCGCATCCGTCTTCAAATACTCAAGAAGTCGCTACTGGAATTATAAGAGGAGCCTTTGAATTTCAGGGACAAAAGTGCTCTGCTGCCTCAAGGATATACCTGCCGGAATCCATAGCTGAAGAAGTAATTGAGTTTGTTAAAGCCGAACTTAAAACGATCAAAGTGGGGTCTCCTGAAGACTTTGAAAACTTTGTTACCGCGGTCATTCACCGAGGCGCTTTTGACCAATTGGCTGCTACTATTGAACAAGTGCATAAAGACAGTGATGCTGAAATTATTGCAGGTGGAAACTATGACGACAGCGTGGGTTATTTTATCCAACCTACGGTAGTTCGTACCACCAACCCTCAATACACTACCATGACCAAAGAACTGTTTGGTCCTTTGGTCACTCTATATATTTATGCTGATAAAGAATGGACAAAAACTCTCCAGCTTGTGAATGAAACTTCTGAGTATGCCCTTACAGGAGCAGTCTATTCTCAGGATCGATATGCTTTGGAGGAAGCCTTAAGTGCACTAGAAAATGCTGCGGGTAACTTTTATATCAATGACAAACCCACAGGGGCAGTAGTAGGGCAGCAGCCTTTTGGTGGTGGTAGAGGGTCCGGTACAAATGATAAAGCTGGTTCTGCTACAAACCTACTCCGTTGGGTTTCCCCTCGCTTAATCAAAGAAACCTTTGTTCCTGCAAAGGACTACCGCTATCCTTTTTTAGGAAAATAAAACTGTAACATTTCACTCTGCTTTTCCTCTAAATTAGTGGACTCAAATCCAAAAATAAATGAAAAATTTAGCTTTTATCTAGTGCTTTTGAATAGGATTGGGTTTTGTTATGGTCAAAAATCAGGGAGAGCCTGATGTCAGTTCTAGAGTTGAAAAGGAACACAATGAATAGGGAAATCTTATAGGGTATGACTCAACTCGAATAAGTAGTTGTCCTATTTTTCAAAACTGTTTAGCTTTTCTTTAAAAAAGATTCTTTGGGAAACACTTCTCATTTTGGGTTTTCTCACCATAACTTTAAATTTGATTTCCTTCACCGTTCTATTAATTTTGATTCAATCATCAACGGTAAGCTGTTCTCTATTAAAATAGAATGAAGGATTTAGTACTTGATTACATTCGTCACCATGATTTTTTCATTGATGGTGGAGATTGGTTTCACAATTGACACACTAACTTTCATGAACTCGAAAAACGTTTGCAAGCTCTTGAATCTCTAATGCAACATAAATTTGAAAGCTTTGAAGAGCACAACGGGAAAACCTAAAAAGGTAAGTAAACTACTTTTTTAGTTTCAAAAAAAGCAGCTCTATAATAATCCTTGAGTTCATAACATACTGCTGTTGGAAATTGTTGAAGTTCCTCAGTCAGATCTCCTCCCTTGAGATAGAGGATGCCATTTTTTATTGAATGCCGGTGTATGGATTTTAAGTTACTTTTTACCCAAGGGGCAAAGGTTTCCATTTTAGTTACTGCTCTACTGACAACAAAATCTACTTTTTCAGTAAAATCTTCAGCACGAAGCTGATAAGCTAAGACATTCGTCAATCCTAATACCTGCTGAACCGCTTTGACTACTTTGATTTTTTTTCCAATGGAATCAATCAAATAAAACTGAGTATTAGGAAACAATATAGCCAGCGGAATCCCAGGAAAACCTCCTCCAGTTCCAACATCTAAAACAGTTGACCCGTTTTTAAACTCAATGACTTTTGAAATACCCAATGAATGAAGCACATGGCGTTCGTAAAATTGATCCATATCTTTTCTTGAAATAACATTAATCTGAGTATTCCACCCGCCATACAAAGCTTCAAGTTGCTCAAATTGCTCTATTTGAATGTCATTGAGATCAGAAAAATGTTTGAATAATTTATCCATAAGTGTTTTTTCGGTAAGACTGTAATTTTAATTTTTTTTAAGTTATTTTTACAATTCAAAATTATCTATGCAAGCTACACAAAGACTCCGCTTTTCAAGAAAAGACACCAAAGAATTTTTTAGAATACTAAATAAAAGAGTAAATCACTACTTCAAAGAAAACAAGATTGAAAAAACAGGTAACTGGAAACTTTACCTCAAAACCTTTGTGATGTTTTCCCTACTCATAGCTCCATACTTATTGGTTCTCACTCTAAGCATTAATCTTTGGATCAAATTATTGCTTTGCATCGTTATGGGTATTGGAATGGCTGGTGTAGGTATGAACGTTATGCATGATGGCAATCACGGCTCCTTTTCAAAATATCCTTGGGTCAATAAATTTATGGGAAGTAGTATTTATTTTCTAGCAGGTAATGTCTTTAACTGGAAAATCCAACACAACCTTTTACACCATACCTATACCAATATACACGGACATGACGAAGACCTTGAAGCAGGAAGAGTCCTACGCTTTTCAAAACATTCTGAATGGTTCCCTCATCATCGTTTTCAGCATTTTTATTCCGTGTTTTTGTACGGACTTTTAACCTTGAATTGGGCGGTATTTGCTGACTTTCAGCAAATGAAGCGCTATACCAAAAGAAAGCTATCTTACCTCAACAGTAAACGTCCAAGTTTACAATGGACAGGATTATTTCTATCCAAGATTATGTATTTCTCCATTTGGATAGCCCTACCAATTTTTATTATAGATGCTCCTTGGTGGACTGTACTCATTGGATTTGTGGTAATGCATTACACAGCAGGACTGATTTTAAGTCTCGTATTCCAATTAGCTCATGTAATTGAAGATGCGGAAATGCCTAAACCTGACAACTCAGGAACTATGAAAAACACCTGGGCAATACATCAATTGTTAACTACAGTAAATTTCTCCACTAAAAATAGGATTGTAAACTGGTTTACGGGAGGATTGAATCACCAAATAGAACATCATATTTTCCCGCACATTAGTCACGTTCACTACACTAAAATTGGCAAAATAGTTAAAAAAACTGCAAGAGAATTTAACTTGCCTTACAACGAATACAAAACAACCCGAAGTGCACTACTTTCACATTTTAGATTTCTAAGACAAATGGGGGTACAACCAAGTTAATTAAACAATGGACGCATTATCTAAACGAATCAATAGCCTGCCAATATCGGCTACACTTGCCATGGCAGCTAAGGCCAGAGAATTAAAAAATCGAGGCATTGATATCATCGGACTCAGTTTAGGAGAACCGGATTTCAATACTCCTGAATTCATTAAAGATGCTGCTGTAAAGGCTGTCAATGACAATTGGAATTCTTACTCCCCCGTTGATGGGTATGCAGATCTTAAAGAAGCAATCTGTACTAAGTTTAAAAGAGACAATCAGCTTGATTATGACCCATCACAAATTGTTGTTTCCACTGGTGCCAAGCAATCCATCGCCAATGTATGTATGGTGCTCTTAGATCCAAGTGATGAAGTACTCCTACCAGCACCTTATTGGGTAAGTTATTCAGCAATCGCAACCTTGGCTGAGTCAAAGTCAACAATTATCCCTTCCAGTATAGAGACTGATTTTAAAATTACTCCTGAGCAATTGGAGGATGCCATTAGTCCAAAGACTAAACTGATAATGTTTAATTCGCCAAATAATCCAAGTGGGACAATCTATACGGAGGATGAATACAGAGCACTGGGAAAAGTACTGGAAAAATATCCTGATATCTTCATTTTATCAGATGAAATTTATGAACACATAAACTACGGCACTTCACACTTTAGTATTGCAGCTATTCCAGAACTTTACGACAGAACAATTACGGTAAATGGAGTAGCAAAAGCATTTGCGATGACTGGATGGCGTATCGGTTATATAGGAGCTCCTACTTGGATCGCCAAAGCCTGTAACAAAATGCAAGGTCAAATCACAAGTGGTGCAAATTGTATCGCACAGAGAGCAACTATTGCTGCCGTTTCTGCTCCAGTAAATGCTATTCAATACATGGTTGATGAATTTGCTTCACGCCGTGAAATGATTATCGGTTTGCTAAATGAAATACCTGGGTTTAAACTCAATCAGCCTCAAGGAGCCTTTTATGTCTTCCCTGATGTTTCACATTATTTTGGAAAAACTATAGGTGGAAAGCAAATAGAAAACGCTTCCGACTTTGCCTTATTCCTTCTAGAGGAAGCACATGTAGCCACTGTAACAGGAGAAGCATTTGGCAACGAAAACTGTATTCGTATTTCTTATGCAGCATCTGAGGAGAATATACGAACGGCTGTAGCCCGGATCTCAGCTGCTCTCAAGTAAGCGATTGTTCTTTTCGGTTTTTAGCTATTTTTAGGAGGATAGTAATAGCTGCATATTATCCCTAGACATTATATAATCTTTGCACTTCAAGTTCCTATGCCAGATGAAAGAAAACAGTAATTTTTTTAACGCTATATCTATCGTTTATCCAGCCCTGGTGAAACCATTTTTTTGACTATAGTTAGTAAAACAGAGTGGTAGTTGAGCCGGTCAATGAGTTTTGTACTAAAAAAGAATACGATATC
The DNA here is from genome assembly GCA_964583375.1 of uncultured Flavobacteriaceae bacterium. Classification (GTDB taxonomy): domain Bacteria; phylum Bacteroidota; class Bacteroidia; order Flavobacteriales; family Flavobacteriaceae; genus MS024-2A. Next base: position 3,379 of record CAZOWC010000046.1, on the reverse strand, counting down.
TTTATGTCGCAAGTCAATGACTATGAGCATTTGCTGGTCCAATCTAACATCTACCTCATCAAGCTTTATTTTTCGATCACCAAAGAGGAGCAAGTAAAACGATTTGCAGAGATACAAAACAATCCCTTAAAACTCTTTAAGATTAGCCTTTACACAAAAAGTCTCAAGATTTATGGGACGACTATACCCAATACAAACAAAAAATGTTTGACATCACAGATACCAAAATCGCTCCTTGCTTCATCATCAATGCATATAAAAACTCAAACGCCCGATTGGAGGGCGATCAACTATATCTTAGAAGGGATTCCACATAAGAAATATTAATAAACAACAACTACTTCACTGGGATTAGTGTTGTTTTAGGTAGCTGTAATAATTGGCCTGAGTAAGCTGATGCCAAGGCATAACTACAAAAATTCCTATTCCAAAACAAAGAAGACCTAAAAGGTACCATGGGATAAAACGAAGGTGCAGAACAAACAACTCCATTTTATAACCGTTAGTAAGCCTCCAACTTTCTTTGAGACTTTTTTCAATCGAAAACTCTGGATTTTCGACTAAAATGTAATAAGTCATTGATAGGCCAAGAGCAATTATAATACCTGGAACAATTAAAAGTAAAATTCCAATGGATGTTGCAATTGAGATAACTATATAAATCAAAATTACTTTTAGGAGGGGTTTAAAACCTTCTATCAAGTCCTCAATTGATGCTGGGCGATCATTTAAAATATTTAAAAAATAAATAGCTATGCCGAGCTGGAGTGGACCAGCCAATAAAAAGGACAGTAGTTCTCCATAAGAATTTAATACTGATGGAACTCCAACCAGAAGGCCATAAAGAGAACAAACTAGTGAAGCAATTACCCAGTGTGGAATGAGTTTTGCTCTCGATTCTCGCATTAGATTAAGTAAGTTCATATTGTTAAGATTGGTTTCCTGAATTTATAAAAACACTTAAGCATTGAGAATCTTCTCTTGTTTATTTATGGACTCCTGATGAACAGCCTTAAAAACTTTGAGAATAAATTCTTCTGAAAGTTCACGTTCTTGACCCTCGAGTATCATTTTTCCTAAAATTTCATTCCAACGTTTGTTCTGAAGTACAGCTACGTTGTTGGATTTTTTGAGTGCTCCAATCTCTACGGCTATATTCATACGCTTCCCTAATGTATCTAATAAATTTTGGTCGATCGTATCGATTTGTGCTCTTAGATTATTGAGTGTGTGTTGATAAGCTTCTTCCTCAGTAGTCTTTTTTCGAACTTTAAGATCGTTCATGATCTCTACCAATCTAATAGGTGTAACTTGTTGAGCGGCATCACTCCAAGCATTGTCTGGATCCCAATGAGTCTCGATCATCAATCCGTCAAAGTTTAAATCCAGTGCAGCTTGAGATAAATCAAAAATCAAGTCTCTTCTTCCTGCAATATGCGAGGGGTCGCAAATCATTGGAAGATCAGGGAATCTGTTTTTCACCTCAATCGCAATTTGCCATTCTGGAATGTTGCGGTATTTAGTTTTTTCATAGGTTGAAAATCCACGATGAATCAGTCCTAACTTTTTGATGTTTGCAGTATATAAACGTTCAACACCTCCCAACCAAAGCGCCAGGTCTGGATTTACCGGGTTTTTAACCAGAACAATTTTGTCTGTTCCCTCCAATGCATCTGCAATTTCCTGCATGATAAAGGGGCTCACCGTTGAGCGAGCACCGATCCAAAGAATATCTACGTCGTTATCTAAAGCTAATTTTACATGGTCTTTATTGGCAACTTCCGTTGCGGTTAACAAACCTGTTTCTTTCTTTACTTTCTTTAGCCATCCCAGACCAATTGCTCCTACACCCTCAAACATTCCTGGACGCGTGCGTGGTTTCCAAATACCTGCTCTGTAAACAGTTACGTCTGTATCTTTGAGTTCGTGAGCAATTTTTAAAACCTGCTCTTCTGTTTCTGCGCTACAGGGGCCTCCAATCACTAAGGGGTGATCCAATCCAAAATCATTTAGCCACTGACGCATTTCTTTTTTATTTTCCATTATATTAAGTATTAATTCGTATTTAGTTTTTATAGTTGTTTTTTCCTTTTGGTATACCCTCAAGTATCGTCTTAATTGCATTGATTTCTTGCATCTGTTCATGCATAGCTGACCAGTTTTTATTTTCTAATAGTTTTTTAAATTCTTCTAAGTTGGCAATATATTCGTTGAGCACCTCCAGTATATTTAAACTATTTTGTTCAAAAATCGGTGTCCACATTTCAGGAGAACTTTTAGCCAATCGAACGGTTGATGCAAATCCACTCCCAGCCATATCAAAAATTGTACGTTCGTCCTGTTCTTTTTCCATTACTGTTTTTCCAAGCATAAATGAGGAAATATGTGATATATGAGAAACGTAAGCAATATGCTGATCGTGAGCTTGAGGATCCATTTCCTCGATATTCATTTTCATCAAACGAAAAAACTGCACTGCCCATTCCAATAAATCTGGACGCGTCTTTTGAGTTTCACATAAAATTTGAGTCTGGTTGACATACAAGTCAGCAAAAGCTGCTGATGGACCAGAAAATTCTGTTCCTGCTATTGGGTGGGTAGCTAAAAACTGTTTGCGTTTTGGGTGGAGAGATACTATTTTACAAATCGATACTTTGGTAGAACCTACATCAATAAGAAGCGCATTGTCATTGATTTGATCCAAAAGATTCAAAACTAAAAGAGAAGCCGCATTGACTGGAATAGCTAATATCATAACATCCATTTTAGTGTATAGCTCAGGGCTTAGACTTTGGTCAACAATACCACTTTCAATAGCCTCTTCGAGGTGTGCTTTATTTTGATCTGCTCCATAAAGAATTACATCCTCCAGACGCTGCTTAGCTGCTAAGGCAAATGAACCGCCTATCAATCCCAAACCAATTACTCCTATATTCATGATTCAAATCGCTTTAAAACTTCAACTATTGTTTCTTCAGGAACACACAAGGAAAACCTAATATAACCAGCTCCTTGAGATCCAAAAATAGTCCCAGGGGTAATGAAGACTTGCTGTTCATCCAAAATCTTATCGATATAGGTTTCAGAGTCTTTTGCTCCTTGAGGCAACTTCGCCCAGACAAAAAGCCCTACACTGTTTGAGTCAAACTGAGCACCCAATCGATTTGCTAATTTCTCAACCAAAGTTCTGCGCCTGTGGTAGATTTTATTCAGCTCATCAAACCAAGATTGATTCATTTTTAAAGCTGCTATCGCTCCTTGTTGAATCCCATAAAACATCCCTGAATCCATATTACTTTTTACTTTCAGTACGGACTGTATGGTTGCTGCTTTCCCACTCAGCATACCCACACGCCAACCGGCCATATTGAATGATTTA
>CAZOWC010000045.1:0-8299 GCA_964583375.1 uncultured Flavobacteriaceae bacterium | reverse complement strand
TAAGTGAAGCTGTTTTATTAAGTTCCTTGTAGAAATGGGGATAAACTTTTACAAACATTTTATCAAAATCTTTATATGATTTTTCTGAATTAATAACAGAATTCAACTCGTAAGATACCGATTGTAAATTATCATTCTTAGAAACAGTTGATTCTAGCTTTGACATAATCTTTTTTAAATACTCATTCCGCTGTAATATAAAATTAGCTTTACTCACAAGCTCTCTATTTTTTTCGTCTAATTCAGAAGAGATAAGTTGTTTTTCTACCTCTAGACGATTACCTTTTTCCTTTTGAAAGTTATAATTGAATCTTATGGTGATCAATAAAAACAACAAAACAATAAAACAAATAATTAAAATATATAAGTAAGTATTATACTTTATTTTACTTTCATTTAATTCTCTTGCAGAATTTGCTAACTTAACTTCAGTTGAGAAGTTATCTAAGGATTTTAGGGTTTTTAATGTTGATACTCCTGATAACATTGATATGATTGAATCTTTAATCCTTAAAAGATCAGAATTAAATCCCTTTTCTTTATAAATTTTTTCTAATACGTTATAGTTATATTTTTTTTCTTGTTCATTAAGGTTTATATACTCAAGATTTTTAATTGCAATATTTTCAGCCTCTTCAAATTGGTTTAAGGCAAGATAACATTCGGCTAATCTCGATCCTGTTGCAGCTGCATCGATGGGAAAATCTACAAGGAGGTCTTGAGCTTTTTCAAGGTAAATGATAGCTTTTTCGAATTCCTTTTTATACTGCATGATAGCGCCAAAAGACATATATCCATAACCCATATTTCTTTTTAGAAGAGGATTTTTATTCCCTGATTTAACTTCCTTATCATAAAAATTCTTTGCAGAAAGCAAAAAGCTTTTAGCATTCGCATTTTCATTTTTCAATAATAAACTCGTAAGGATACTATTCATAGAATATAAAACATCTATAGCCTTTCCATATTCTTTTCTTCGTTTGTAAACTTCTCTAAAAATCTTTTCAGCTCCATCATAATCATTTCTAGCTTGTTTTATTAGGGCACGATTTGACATTGAAGTATTGATCCCGAAAAATTTGGCTTGTTCATCATTCATCTTTTCAAAAAGATCAATTGCTTGAACAAATAGTTCATCTGCCTTATCATAATTAGAATTACTAAAATAGATATTTCCAATAACAAGTAATACTCCGGGAGGCTTTTCAAGTTCGGGGAATTTTCTATCCTTTACGGGAAGTGTTTCGTAAATTTTAATTGATTGTTTTAGAAAATTTAATGCGGGTGCATGCAACCCCATACCACTAAGAATTTCTCCTAGAGCTCCGAAAACTTGTTGGGTCTCAAGATCATATTTCCTATTTAAAGTTAAATTATTGTACTCTATCCCAAATTCAAGTGCACGATCTGGATTTATTTTTTTGTATTTAAAAATAGAATCTGCAATTCTAGCAGTTTCTTGTGAAAGTGAGAAATTGGTTATTAATAATATAAAAATGACGTATTTATGCACCTAAAAGTCTAATTTTTTAAATATAAGAATAAGATGATAGCAATCCCAACAACAAAAATGATTTGTAGAAATTGATTAAATGTCAATCTTGATTTCTTTGACGTTTAGTTTTTTTTGTTTTTTAATTTCCAAAAACTCATTTTTAGTATATTTTTTACCATTTACAAATACTGATTTAACTCCAGAAGGAAAATCATTATCAAAAAGAAATTCAAAACCCATTACCATTTTATTTTTAACTAAATTATCTAATTAAATGATATCTTTAGATATTGAGTTACTGCAAATATACTGCACGTAATACCAATTTTTCTTTCTCATCATAAACCTTAAAATCCTAAGAAGTAGTATTTTGATTTTTTTGATTTAGTTGATTTATAATTAATAATTCCTTTTAAATCTTGAAAATGGATTTAAAAACTTCAATTGTAAAGAATGCTTAACACTTTATTTATTAAAAGGATACAGTTTCTTCTAGAATTTTTGGGTAGGCTTTTAAGAAAAGGTCAATTTTAATTAACCTTGTGTTGATGAAAACAAATAAACCGTTTCAATTTGATGGAGCAAAAATTTCTTGGTTTGCACCATTTTGTGAAGGAGATGAAGATTTATTAGACAACAGAAATCCTGACTAAAAAGTAGTTGGGAAAATACCTCTGCTATTGTCAAAAAATCGGATCAATTAGGCTATCAAACGCATTATGTCCTTCTTCATTTTTTGACTTATTTACTCTTATTTGTTTCTTTAACACGATTAAGTGTCTTAACTTATTTACATCGGTCTTTGTTAGTTCTATTTCTACTTTAATATTAATCGCAGTATAAATGACGTACTTTTTTGTTTTTTACATTTAATTTTAAATTTTATAATTGCATGTCTTTATTATTAAAAATGCGGAGACCTCTTGTTATTTAAATTCTTTAAATATTTTTTGGAGTTTTTGCTTTTTTCTAATTGTAAAATATCACATTGAAAAACACAGGATTAATATTCGCATTATTCTTTATTTTTTCAGTACTCATTTTTAATTGTATTGGCTAAAAGCATCTTATTATGAAAATTATTTTAAAATCAATATCAATCTTAATGATTTTTGGTGGCATCGCAATTGTTTGGTTCGGTCTATCGTCAAATTAATATTTGGTATTTATTGGTAGAGTTTAGGCTGGAATTAATACTTAATGGACTGTTAAACAGATTTGAAACTAAAAACCCGCCCTTACTCATTTGGCAAGACTTACTTTATAGCATAATGGAGGAGCTTAATTCTTTAGTTATTATTCATTTAATTTAAATCTAATAAGCTGACCACACCTTCAAAAAGGGATATAAATCTTCTAATTTTATATTAAATGTTGTGTTTGCTGTTCTACAATAAAGGTCAAATTAAATTATATATTTGTAGGGAAGTTATTGGCTATGTTCAAATGATTTAAGGAGTTTCAAATAAATACTTATATAAAATAATTTATACATTGCTAAATTAAAATTCTAAAAACTTTCATGATAAATAAAGCTTTAATTATTGCTCTTTTTTTTATTTCAGCTTCGACACTATCTCAGGAGGGAGAAAATATAAGTATCGAAAGTTTTATTTATAATACAGAATTATTAAGTAATACAGAACAAGGGGAAATTATTCCCCAATTTAATGTCGCATTTAACGAAAAAATTAAATTTTATATTTTCGAAAAATTTGGTAATTATATTGAATCTGTAGAAAATATTATTTGGCAGTCTTATCAAACAAAAACAAATCAAATATTAAAGTATCATTTTATAAATTACATTGTTAGGGTAAAAATAAAAAGCACAAATGAAAATAATGAATTTAGGTATTTAGAGTTAATTCAATATCCTTCAACGGATCGAATAGAAACATTTTATATTTGGAATCCTCAAAAAAGAGACTTCGAACTCAACAAAAAAGAGACTGAAAGGTTGAGATATTTGCCAGACTTAAAAGATCTTTTGATTCAAGATCAAAAAGAAAGACCTTCTATCGATGAAATTTTAAATGAGTATAAAGATATTATAAAAGGTATTAGGAATAATTTAATTTACTTTAATCAATCAAAACAATACGATCTAAAGTCGATAAACAAATCAATCTCTGATTTTGTTTTAGGTAATTATTCCAACATTGATTTTATTATGAATATTTCATTTGATTCGTATTATACTTTTATTGGTTCTTACGATAAATACCATTATTACACATTTATAGTTCAAATGAAGCTAGAAAACTATAAGTTTCCGTTCTTTATTGAAGTTTTTTATAATGCTAAAACAAAAAGGGTCAATTCAGATTTTGAGTGGGATAACAACAAAAAAGACTTTTACAGGCCCATAAAATCTAATTAAACAAACTTAATCAACTTCTTTAAAGTCTTGCGGTGCTATCCTAAAGCATATTCAAATGCATTTGAACAACACTAAGGCCTGCTAGCTCTACTGTTTATAAAACCTTTGTTAAGCGTCGTTTAGCAGCTCTGTGAAAAATTTAGTCTGAGTTGTTTAGTTTAAGAGGTTTAGAATTATCTGAACTCAACTAAGAGATTTTGCCAATGATTTAATCTTTTTTAATATAAAGACTCAAATTTTGTTACATGTATTTTATTTTTTATGAAATAAATAAAGTGCTTTACAACTAAAAGTTCAAAAGTATTGACTATCCCAAAACGGATTTTAAGATAAATGACTCCACTTTAGATTATCGTAAATATGAATTCGTTTTTTCGGTAGATGAAAGAATACAATTAGGGGTTTATTTGTAAAAATAAATAACGAATAATTAAATTGATAATAAAAAAGAGTTAAGGGATTGATCTTTTTTTAGATTTAATTTTTTAGAAAGTCTGTAACGTTGTGTTTCAATAGTTCGGATTGAAACACCTGAAATAATTGCAATTTCATTGTTAGAGTGATTCATTTTTATAAAAGCTGCTAGTCTTAAATCGTTATTTGTAAGTGAAGCATATTCATTAAGTTTTTTGTAAAATTCTGGATAAACATTTACAAACATATTTTCAAATTCCTTATATGATTTTTCTGAATTAATTAAAGAGTTTAAATTATAAGAGACAGATTTTAAATTATGATCAGTACTTTTAGATGATTCAAGTTTAGATTGAATCTTTTTTAAATACTCATTGCGCTGTAAAATAAAATTAACCTTACTTGTTAGTTCTCTGTTTTTCTTTTCAACTTCATTTTTATATTTATAATTTGATAATTCAAGTGTTTTATTTTGCTCCAATTGAAGATTATAATTAGACTTTATGAATAAAAAACTAAACAAAAATATAACGCTTAAAATAATTGCAATAAATAATTGTTTGTTATGCTTTAATTTATTGTCATTAATTAATCGAGTAGACTCAGCCATTCTAAGACTTATTTCGAATTTCCCCAAACTATTTAACAAGCCTGAAGAAAAACTAGAAGAGGAAAGGATTATTAATGAGTCTTTTATTTTTATCAACTCTGCGTCTATTTTTTTCTTTTTGTAGATTTTTTCTAAAACTTTGTAGTTATACTTTTTTTCTTTTTTATTTAGATTTTTTATATCAAGATTTTGTTTTGCAACTTGCTCAGCCATTTTTAGGTTATTTAAGCCTAAGTAACACTCTGCAAGCCTTGAGCCCAAGGCATGAATTTCATTTGGAAAATCAAAAAGAATATTTTTTGATTTCTCAAGATATTCGATTGCCTTGTCATATTGTTTTATGGATTGATAATAGGAAACAAAAACCAAATAAGAATAACCATAATTTCTTCTAACTAATGATCCTGCGGCGTCTTTTAATTCTGAAGATAAACCCAGATAATAAGTGTCAATTTCTTTTAATCTATTGTAAGCAACAGCCAATTCATTTTTTCTAATTTCTACACTTAACAACTGAGCTAATGAATACAAGATATCCTCATGTTTAGGTTTTGATAATCTGCTCTGATAGACTTCAAAGTAGAGACTATCTGTTTGATCAAGATTTCCCTTTAAATCCTCTAGGAGTCCAATATTAGAATATGATGTATTAAGACCATTAAATTTTACCTCATTATCCTTTATTTTTTTAAATAAATCGATTGCCAGATTATACTTTTCAGAGGCCTTTTCAAAATCTCTATTATTTAAATAGATATTACCGATGTTTAATATAGTCCAGGGTGGTAAATTAACTTCAGGGAATTTTTTTTCTGAATCAGCAAGAGCTTGGTATTGTTCTATGGATTTATTAAAATATTCTAAAGCCAGATAATCAAGACCATTTTCCTGAAGGATTTGACCTATAAGACCGTAAGTTTGTTGAATTAGTTTGTTTGGAGAGGTGTCGTAGGTATTGTTTGTAAATTCAATCCCAAAATCTATAGCTTTAGAGGGAGTGATAAACTGATATTTTACAATAGAATCTTTTATTGACTCAATATCTTGCGAGTAGGTAAGATTTGATAATAACAAGAATAAAATTAGATTCTTTTTCACATAATTAAGATAAATAAATTTGAATTAAATCTTTTTTTTCAGACTGCTTTTTAATCTTGAGTTATCTTTTAATTTGTTAAATTCTTCTATTGAAAACCTTTTTCCTTGATAAAATATTGTTTTTATACCTTCAGGTAGCTTTTCATAAAATAAATGTTCCATAAACTTAGTTATAAAAATAAAATTAATGTTTAAAAAACAAAATTTAATGAAATCAATTACTACATAAATACTTCATTTTATAAAACGCTTAATATAAAATATAATTATGATTTTTATTTAAGAATACAATCCCATCAGACATCCACAAATACCCCAAACAACTCAACCTTAAAGCTAATACTATAGAATCTAAGATTACAACATTGACATTTAAGCAAATCTCCATATCTTATGGAAGGTATAAATCATAAAATAATTTATGGAAAAATTAATTGTCCTCCTACTTGTTTTCGCTAGTCTATATTCCTGCAGTCAAGAGACTGAAAAAAGTGTATTTATTGAAAAGGAGTCATTTGGAACGACTACCGATAAAAAAAAGGTTGATCGCTACACCCTAAGCAATAAATCAGGTATGAGGGTTGAAATCATAACCTATGGTGGTATCATAACCAATCTATATGTTCCAAATGCTGCAGGAAGCCTAACGGATGTTGTTCTAGGCTATGACAACCTCAGCGATTATGAAAAAGGGAGTCCTTACTTTGGAGCATTAATTGGGCGCTATGGAAACCGAATAGCTGATGGAAAATTCAGGCTCGATGGAGTAGAATACAACCTTGTTCAAAACAACGGTAAAAATCACCTTCATGGGGGAACAAAAGGTTTTGATAAAGTAGTTTGGGCTGCAAGTTCTAGTGTTGAGAATGAAAAGGCTGTTTTAAATCTCAGCTACTTAAGTAAGAACCTTGAAGAAGGTTATCCTGGAAACTTAAATGTAGAAGTCATTTATACCCTAACAAAAGACAATATATTAGAAGTAAAATACAAAGCGACAACTGACAAAAAAACAGTATTAAACCTCACTCAGCACTCCTATTTCAACCTCTCCGGAGAAAAAGATATTTTGAATCATGAATTAATGCTCAATGCTCCCTCTTATTTACCCGTTGATGAAACCCTCATCCCTACGGGTGAAATTGCAAGTGTGGTGGGAACACCTTTTGACTTTACAACATTTAAAGCAATTGGAAGGGATATCTTAAAAGAAGATATACAATTAGAACGCGGATTAGGTTACGATCATTGCTGGGTACTTGACAACCCAAACAAAGGACTTCGATCAGCTGCAATTTTGAAAAACGAAAGCTCTGGAATTCAAATGGAAGTATTCACTGACCAGCCCGCAATTCAATTTTACTCTGGTAACTTTTTAGACGGTTCTAATCCAGTGAAAAATTCCGAATCCTATTACAATTACAGGTCAGGATTGTGTCTTGAGACACAACATTTTCCGAATTCACCCAACGAATCATCTTTCCCTTCAACAGAATTGATAGCAGGAGAGGTTTACAACACCAAAACACAATTTAAATTTACTCTATTTTCTGATTTTTAAAGATTAAAAAAGGAACATGCAAACATTAGGATTATTAGACTGGATTTCAATTGGAATCTACTTTAGTATACTAGCTGGGATCGTAATCTGGGTTATAAAGAGTAAAAAAGATAATACGGAAGACTACTTTTTAGCGGGACGAAATGTGGGATGGTTTGTGGTAGGAGCCTCAATTTTTGCTTCTAATATTGGATCTGAACATGTCGTAGGACTTGCAGGAGCAGGTGCTAGTGACAAACTTCCCATGCTTATCTATGAGGTTCATGCATGGATTGTATTGATTTTGGGATGGGTCTTTTTACCTTTTTATCAACGTGCAGGAGTTTTTACCATGCCAGAATTTTTAGAAAAGCGTTTTGATTCTCGGATTCGGTGGATTTTATCTGTATTTTCTATTGTCGCCTATGTGCTTACTAAAATTTCTGTAACGATATACGCAGGAGGAATTGTAGTGTCTGCTCTTTTGGGAATTGATTTTTGGACCGGTGCCATTGCTACGGTTATTTTAACAGGGATATACACTGTATTGGGAGGAATGAGAGCAGTCGTCTATACTGAAACCTTACAAGCCCTAGTACTAGTAGCTGGTGCAGCTGTTTTAACCTATATTGGTTTGGATCGAGTAGGTGGATGGGAAAGTATGAAAGCAACAGTAACTCCTGAATATTTAAATATGTGGCGTCCTGCCTCAGATCCCAATTTCCCCTGGCCCTCCTTGTTTATTTCAAGTACTGTAGTTGG
>CAZOWC010000044.1:0-8666 GCA_964583375.1 uncultured Flavobacteriaceae bacterium | reverse complement strand
AAGAGCAGTTTACTAGCTATCGAAGGAAGTGACCTTAATTCATAGCTCTCTGTTCAAAAAAATCCAATTATGGCAAGATATACTGGTCCAAAAACAAAAATTGCTCGAAAATTTGGTGAGCCCATCTTCGGAGAGGACAAATCTTTCGAAAAAAGAAATTATCCTCCAGGACAGCACGGCAATGTGAGACGAAGAGGTAAAAAATCCGAATATGCTGTTCAGCTCATGGAGAAGCAAAAAGCGAAGTTTACATACGGTATCCTAGAACGTCAGTTCCGCAACCTTTTTGAAAAAGCAAGCAGAAGCAAAGGTGTAACAGGTGAAGTGTTACTTCAATTGTGTGAATCTAGATTGGATAATGTGGTTTACCGATTTGGTCTTTCACCCTCAAGAAGTGGTGCACGTCAGCTGGTTTCTCACCGACACATTATCGTAAACGGTTCTATAGTTAATATACCCTCTTACCAAGTAAAAGCGGGAGATGTCGTAGGTATTAGAGAAAAATCAAAATCTTTAAATATTATAATTGAAGCAAAAGGGAAAGACTCTTCTGTTTACGAATGGTTAAGCTGGAATAGTGATCAGCTTCAAGGAACATATGTAAATGTTCCTGAACGACTTCAAATTCCTGAGAACATTAAGGAACAATTAATCGTAGAATTATACTCTAAATAAGCAAACGGAAGCAAATTATGGCAATACTGAATTTTCAAAAACCGGATAAAGTTATTATGATCGACTCCTCAGAGTTCGAAGGCAAATTTGAATTTCGCCCTTTAGAACCTGGATACGGTCTTACAGTAGGGAATGCACTTAGACGTGTATTATTATCCTCACTAGAAGGCTTCGCAATAACTTCTGTAAAGCTTGAAAACGTCGAGCATGAGTTTTCTACCATTCCTGGAGTAGTCGAAGATGTTACAGAGATTATTTTGAACCTGAAACAAATTCGATTTAAGCGTCAGATCGACGAAATCGAGGAAGAAAAAGTAACCCTTTCTATTGGAGGTCAAGAACAACTCAAAGCTGCAGACTTTCAGAAATTTATTTCTGGATTTCAAGTTTTAAACCCTGACCTGGTCGTTTGTAATCTTGGTAAAGATGTACAAATGAATATGGAAATTACCATCGAAAAAGGAAGAGGATATGTTCCAGCAGAAGAAAATAAAAAGACAAATGCTGAGTTTGGTGTAATTGCCATCGATTCTATTTTTACTCCTGTAAAGAATGTAAAATACAGCATAGAAAACTTTCGTGTAGAGCAAAAAACTGATTACGAAAAATTAATATTCGAAGTAATCACAGATGGATCTATTCATCCTAAAGATGCCCTTACCGAAGCAGCCAAGACGCTAATTCACCATTTTTTATTGTTCTCTGATGAGCGCATCACTCTAGAAGCTGACGAAATAGCTCAAGCTGAAACCTACGATGAAGAATCATTGCATATGCGTCAGTTGCTAAAAACTAAATTGGTAGATATGGACCTTTCAGTTCGTGCTTTAAATTGTTTAAAAGCAGCAGAAGTTGATACTCTTGGCGATTTAGTTTCGTATAACAAAAACGATCTGATGAAGTTTAGAAACTTTGGTAAAAAGTCGTTGACAGAATTAGAAGAACTCGTTGTTCTCAAAGGTCTTTCATTCGGAATGGACTTAGCGAAGTACAAGTTAGATAAAGATTAATCCACATTTTTAAGAAAGGAAAATGAGACACGGAAAGAAAGTAATTCACTTGGGTCGAAAGACCGCCCACAGAAAATCAATGCTAGCCAATATGGCCTGTTCATTAATTGAGCATAAGAGAATCAATACAACGGCAACTAAAGCAAAAGCGCTAAAGCGGTTTATTGAGCCTATTATTACCAAATCAAAATCAGACACCACTCACAACAGACGTTTGGCTTTCTCTTCTTTAAGAGATAAAATAGCAGTATCAGAATTGTTTAGAGAAGTTGCGTCGAAAGTAGGTGACCGTCCAGGAGGATATACCCGAATCATTAAATTAGGGAATCGATTGGGTGATAATGCTGACATGGCAATGATTGAATTGGTTGATTTTAACGAGGTTTATAAAACCGAAGAAAAAGCCAAGAAAAAGTCTAGAAGACGTGGAGGGAAATCAAAATCAACTGCATCATCAGCTTCAACAGCAGAGGCAGTTGTTGAAGATAAAGTTGAAGTTCCAGCAGTGGAGAAAAAAGTCGATGAGGTTGAAACAGCGGCTCCCAAAAAGCTAGCTGAAGCTCCAAAAAACGAAGGGAAAGAATCAGAAAATAAAGATGGAGAATAATTACATTGTACTATTTAATTCTCATTAATTTAAAAGGATAAACGTTTTAGTTTATCCTTTTTTTTGGTTTATTTTGTAAATAATTAATATGAAATATCAATCTAGAAAAAAAGCATTTGTACTCTTAGCAGACGGCACTAAATTTTACGGCAAATCAATTGGTATTGAGGGTTCATCTTTTGGTGAAATTTGTTTCAATACCGGTATGACCGGCTACCAAGAAATCTTTACCGATCCCTCATATTTTGGTCAGATAATGGTCACGACCAATACCCATATTGGTAACTATGGCTTTCTAGAAAGCGATTCTCAATGGGATAGAATTTCGATTTCAGGACTTATTTGTAAAGATTTTAGCTTTTCTTATTCAAGAGCTGTTGCTGAAATGTCTTTATTCCACTATTTTGAAAAGTATAAACTGGTTACCATTTCAGATGTTGATACCCGTGCTTTAGTCAACTACATTCGTGAAAACGGCGCCATGAATGCCGTAATTTCAACAGAGGTAGAAAGAGAAGATGAGTTAGTCAAAGAATTGCAAAATGCTCCTAGTATGGAAGGTTTGGAGCTGGCATCTAAAGTATCTACTAAAGAGGCCTATACTTATGGAGATCCGAATGCAAGCTATAAAATAGCAGCTTTAGATTTAGGAATTAAGCGCAACATCTTAAAGCACATGGCTGCAAGAGATATGTATGTAAAAGTTTTTCCTTATGATACTTCCTTAGAAACTATGGCTGCTTGGAATCCTGATGGATTTTTTATTTCAAATGGCCCAGGAGATCCCCAACCGCTTGAATCTGTTCAACATGTTGCAAAGCAAATAATTGATTCAGACAAACCCTTGTTTGGAATATGTCTAGGGCACCAGATCATAGCACTAGCTAGCGGTATACCAACCTTTAAAATGTTTAATGGTCATCGAGGAATCAACCATCCTGTTAAAAATGTACTGACCGGTAAAGGAGAAATCACATCACAAAATCACGGATTTGCGGTAGATATGGAAGCTGCTATAAATCACCCCGATGTTGAGATAACCCATATTCATTTAAATGACCAAACCCTTGCAGGGATGCGTTTGAATGGTAAAAACTGCTTTTCGGTTCAGTATCATCCTGAAGCAGGACCCGGAACAAACGATTCAGTTTACCTTTTTGATCAATTCAAAGAAATTTTAGAAAACCAATAATATTCAAATAAAACC
This sequence comes from uncultured Flavobacteriaceae bacterium, assembly GCA_964583375.1. Classification (GTDB taxonomy): domain Bacteria; phylum Bacteroidota; class Bacteroidia; order Flavobacteriales; family Flavobacteriaceae; genus MS024-2A. The sequence continues at coordinate 5,167 of CAZOWC010000044.1, read as the reverse complement.
ACTTTAATTTAAACACACATGAGTATCATTATTAGCGTGCATGCGAGGCAGATTTTTGATTCTAGAGGGAACCCAACTGTAGAAGTAGATGTAATCACTGAAAACGGCATTTTGGGAAGAGCAGCAGTTCCTTCAGGGGCTTCTACTGGAGAGCATGAAGCAGTAGAACTAAGAGACGGAGGAAGTGCTTATATGGGTAAAGCCGTTGGCAATGCTGTTGATAATGTAAACAATGTTATTGCCCAAGAAATTATTGGAACATCAGTGCTTGAACAAGAAATCATTGATCAATCTATGATTGATTTGGATGGTACAACCAACAAATCAAAACTTGGGGCAAATGCGATTTTAGGAGTTTCCCTAGCTGCAGCTAAAGCTGCTGCAAATGAACTTGGGCTTCCTTTATATCGATATATAGGTGGTGTAAGTGCTAAAACCTTGCCCGTACCCATGATGAACATTATTAATGGGGGTTCACATTCCGACGCACCTATTGCCTTTCAAGAATTTATGGTAATGCCTGTAGGAGCTAAGTCATTTACTCACGCCATGCAAATGGGGTCTGAGATTTTTCATCAACTAAAAAAAGTACTTCACGACAGAAATTTAAGTACTGCTGTTGGTGATGAAGGAGGATTTGCTCCCTCTTTAGATGGCACAGAAGATGCTCTAGACACCATTTTAAAAGCAATTCAAAACGCAGGCTATAAACCCGAAGAAGAAGTCATGATAGCTTTGGATTGTGCAGCAGCAGAGTTTTACGAAAACGGGGTTTATGATTACACCCTTTTTGAAGGCGATAATGGAGTCAAAAGAAATTCCGAGGAGCAAGCGAGCTATTTAGCAGAATTGAGCGCCAAATATCCCATCATCTCAATTGAAGACGGAATGGATGAAAATGATTGGGAAGGATGGAAATTACTCACTGAGAAAGCAGGAGATCGTGTTCAACTCGTTGGTGACGACCTTTTCGTGACTAATGTTGAGCGTTTAAGTAGAGGGATAGATGAAGGTATAGCAAATTCCATTTTGATTAAGGTAAATCAAATCGGTACTTTATCCGAGACTATTGCCGCTGTTGATATGGCTCACCGAGCATGTTATACTTCCGTGATGTCACACCGTTCAGGAGAGACAGAGGATAATACAATAGCTGATTTAGCAGTTGCCCTTAATACAGGACAGATAAAGACAGGTTCTGCTTCGAGAAGTGACCGTATGGCAAAATACAATCAGTTGTTGCGTATTGAAGAAGCATTGGAGCGTCAAGCTTATTTTCCAGGAAAAAAAGCATTTAAGTAAAATAAGATAGCTTAAAGTAAAGCCCCACTTCTTTATTGAGTACAGTTAGGATAGTTGAATAAATAAAGATGATTTAAAATGAGTGATTCAGTAAAACTTACCTATCAGGATAAGACCTTTGATTTTCCATTAGTTGAAGGTTCTGAGAATGAAAAAGGTATTGACATTAAAAGCTTAAGAGCCCAAACAGGTTTAATTACATATGATCCTGGATATAAAAATACGGGCTCTTGTAAAAGTGGAGTTACTTTTTTAAACGGTGAAGAAGGAATCCTAAGATATCGAGGGTACTCTATAGAAGATTTATGTGAAAAATCAAGCTTTATAGAGGTGGCTTTTTTGCTAATCTTTGGAGAATTGCCCACTAAAAGTGAGTTGGATTTATTGAATAAAGAAATTCGAGAAGATTCATTAGTTGATGAAGATTTAAAGTTAATCTTAAAGAGTTTTCCAAAGGCAGCTCATCCAATGGGAGTACTTTCTTCTCTGACTTCAGGCCTGATTGCATTTAATCCAAATTCAGTTGACATAGAATCAGAAGCAGATATGCGAGAGGCGATTATTATGTTGATTGCCAAATTTCCTATACTTGCCTCCTGGACTCATCGTAAGGTTAAAGGTTTACCTTTGAATTATGCCAATACTTCGCTGTCTTATGTGGAAAATCTCGCTCACATGATGTTTAAATTACCACATCAAGATTTTGAGCCCAGTCCAATATTGGTCAATGCGCTGAACAAATTATTGATTTTACACGCAGATCATGAGCAGAACTGTTCAACTTCTACAGTTCGTATTGTAGGCTCGTCTCACGCAGGACTTTTCGCTTCAGTATCTGCTGGTATTTCAGCGCTTTGGGGACCACTTCACGGAGGTGCCAACCAAGCAGTGATAGAAATGCTTGAAGCCATTCAAGCAGACGGTGGAGACACCAAAAAATATATGGCAAAAGCCAAAGACAAAAATGATCCTTTCCGTTTGATGGGATTTGGTCATCGAGTTTATAAAAACTTTGATCCTAGAGCTAGAATAATCAAAAAAGCTGCTGATGAGGTCCTTCAAGAATTGGGAATTAATGATCCTGTACTTGAGATTGCTAAAGGACTTGAACAAGAAGCCTTAAGGGATCCTTATTTTATCGAACGAAAACTATATCCTAACGTCGATTTCTATTCTGGAATTATCTATCGCGCTTTGGGTATTCCAACGGAAATGTTTACTGTAATGTTTGCTCTCGGACGCCTACCAGGATGGATTGCTCAGTGGTTGGAGATGAGAAAAAATAATGAACCTATTGGGCGTCCACGTCAGATTTACACGGGGAAGATTGCACGATCATTCTAATCCGCTAAAGGTCTTCAAAGGAGGTTGGAGTATTTAATATCTTTTCATCAGCTACTTTTTTAAAGAATTGATGAATGCTTTTATTATCTGCCAAAACTTTAATAAAATGCTTATCCATGTAAATGGAATATTCCTCTGCTTTTCCCTTATACACCTTAAGCTTGAAGTAGGGGATTACCAATCCATAAGTTTCTAAAAGGCTCCTAAAATGGACAATTAGCCCTCTTGGGCGCAATTCAATATTACATTGATTGATGTTATGATCCAGTATCATCAGATTATGAATTTCAATCGAACAACTATTCATAAAAAGTTTTGGAGAGCCAATTCCACCAAGTTTCCATCGTTTTTGCAAGGAAAAAGGTTTTCCAACAGCATCTTCAATCTTCCGTCTGACCTCAGGATTGTTGTAAGATATATTAACTAACATTAAGCTGCTAAGATACAGCTTCTAGACTAAGTATATTTTTTTAGAATGAGTTTTTGAAAGAAAATTTGACGGTATGATAGGGATAAATTTACAGGAGAATTCGACCTGAAAGCCATTGAATTGATCACTCAAATTGGTTTACAATAATTATCTTTGTCGAAACTCATTTATGCAATCACTAACGCAACAGATTTCAGAGGCTTTAAAGCCTTATTTAAAAGAGACTTTTGATTTAACTGTCACTAACCTTGAGTTTCAAGCCACTCGAAAAGAGTTTGAGGGCGATCTTACTTTAGTGATTTTTTCTTTATTGCGTTTTATCAAGACAAATCCACTAGAACTGTCAAATCAATTGGGTGATTTCCTCAAGTCCCATACTGAGTGGGTCACTGATTATAATGTCGTAAAAGGCTTTTTAAATATAAGTATTGCAGATGCTTATTATGTCAAAGCGATGAAAGCAATCTCTGAATCCCAAAACTACGGTCATGTAAAGCCAGATTCTAAATCAGTTTATTTGGTCGAGTATTCTTCCCCAAATACCAATAAGCCACTTCATTTAGGACATATAAGAAATAATTTATTGGGTTATGCTGTAGCTCAAATTTTAGAAGCCAGTGGTAAAAATGTGCTCAAAACACAAATCATTAACGACCGTGGGATACATATTTGTAAATCCATGGTTGCATGGAAGCATTATGGAAACGGAGAAACTCCTGAGACTTCAGGTGTAAAAGGAGATAAATTAGTAGGTAATTATTACGTCCGTTTTAATCAAGAACACAAAAAGGAGATTGATTCATTGATTTCTAAAGGAATGGAAATAGAAAAGGCTAAAGTGCAAGCCCCATTATTTTTAGAAGCTCAGCAAATGCTAAGAGCCTGGGAGTCGGGTGACGCTGAAGTAGTTTCCCTTTGGAAAAAAATGAATAATTGGGTTTATAAAGGATTTGAAACTACCTACTCGAACCTTGGAGTGTCCTTTGACTCATATTATTATGAAAGCAAAACCTACTTATTAGGTAAGGAGCTGATTGAACAAGGTTTAGAAAAATCAATTTTTTACAAAAAAGATGACGGTTCTGTTTGGGTAGATCTTACTGAAGAAGGATTAGATGAAAAGCTATTACTCCGATCAGACGGTACAGCTGTATACATGACTCAAGATCTAGGAACGGCTTTACAGCGTTTCAAGGACAATCCAATGATGGACGGTATGATTTATACTGTTGGAAATGAACAGGATTATCATTTTAAAGTCTTATTTTTTATATTAAAGAAGTTAGGTTATTCCTGGGCTGATTCCCTTTATCATTTGAGTTATGGGATGGTAGATTTGCCAGAGGGTAAGATGAAGAGTAGAGAAGGTACAGTTGTGGATGCAGACGACTTAATGGATGAAATGACGGCCACCGCAGCAAGTCTTTCAGAAGAGCTTGGAAAGCTTGAAGGAATGTCTCTTGATGACAAAAAGCTTCTTTATCGTACCACTGGCCTAGGTGCTTTAAAATATTTTATACTTAAGGTAGATCCCAAGAAGAGTATACTCTTCGATTCAAAAACTTCAGTTGATTTTGCTGGAAATACCGGTCCTTTTATTCAGTATACTTATGCTAGAATTCAATCTATACTTAGGAGTAAAGCTGTTAGTTCTCAGGCTCATAAAATAGTAGAAATCAATTTTAAAGAAAAAGATATTATAAAGCAGTTGCTATCATATCCTGAAACTATTCAGCAAGCTGCTAAGCAATACAGTCCTGCACTTATTGCAAATTATACTTACGATCTAGTCAAATTATTTAATTCTTTTTATCAAAATGTTCCCATTTTAGGAGGAGATGATAAGGAGTTAGAGTTATTTAGACTGAGTTTGTGTAGTGAGGTTGCTAAGGTTATTCAAAGCAGTTTAGGGCTTTTGGGAATACAAGTACCAGAAAGAATGTAAAAAAAAATCGCTCTTAGGAGCGATTTTTTTTCATAGCAATATTTTCCCAAAAAAGGGTTATTTAGATTGAACAGCCAAGTTGTAAACAACCAAACCGAATCCAATCTTGTTGATAGCATCCCCTACATTGTAAACAACATCCATTG
>CAZOWC010000043.1:0-8685 GCA_964583375.1 uncultured Flavobacteriaceae bacterium | reverse complement strand
TTGCTGCGCCCGCTTATATCTCCGAGATCGCACCAGCGAAACAAAGAGGTCGTTTAGTTGGACTGTATCAGTTTAGTTTGGTTTCGGGAATTTTGTTGGCATTTATATCCAACTATCTTTTAAGTGGGGTTGGTGAAAACGATTGGCGATGGATGATGGGAGTAGAAGCCTTCCCAGCCTTTATCTATACTCTCCTTTGTTTAGGAATTCCAAAAAGCCCGCGCTGGCTAATTACTAAAAATAGATTGGATGAAGCCAAAGGGATTTATAGTCAGATTGACCCTGACGGCTCTTTTGAAAATCTAGTTTCGGAAATGAATGAGGATAATTCAAAGGAAAATAACAATGAATCAATTTTTCAGCCCAAATATCGTTTTCCACTTCAATTGGCTTTTTTAGTTGCCTTTTTCAACCAACTCTCAGGGATTAATGCCTTTTTGTATTATGCACCAAGAATATTTGAGGAAGGAGGATTAGGTGAAAGCACTTCTCTGTTAAGTAGTATTGGAATTGGAGTTACCAATTTAATTTTCACATTTATAGGAATTTCTTTAATCGATAAGTTAGGCAGAAGACAGTTGATGTATATTGGCTCTATTGGATATATTATTTCTCTTAGTTTGGTATCCTGTGCCTTCTTTTTTCAATGGGGAGGATTGCTTATTCCAATTTTCCTTTTTCTTTTTATAGCAGCTCATGCAATAGGCCAAGGAGCTATAATATGGGTTTTTATATCTGAAATATTTCCCAATCACTTGCGCAATGCAGGCCAATCATTTGGAACAAGTGTTCATTGGGTTTTAGCAGCCATAATTCCCTCTTTTGTCCCTCTTTTATTTGGCAGTATAGGGGCAGGAGTCGTCTTTTTGATTTTTGCCTTATTTATGGTTCTTCAATTGGTTTTTGTACACTATATGATGCCTGAAACAAGAGGAGTTTCCTTGGAAAAATTAAGTAAAACCCTGATTAAAAAAAAATAATACTTTAGATGAGGACAAGACAAGATTTTGTTTTATTTGGAGCGATTATCATTTTATTTAATGCGTGTTCAAACGGCTCAAGAGCACATGAATTAGAGATGTCAAAACCAGAAAAAGAGGAAGAAAAATACCGCCCAGGGTTTCATTTTACACCAGAAAATAATTGGATGAACGACCCCAACGGGATGTTTTATTTGAATGGAACCTTTCACCTTTATTTTCAACATCATCCAGAATCAAATGTTTGGGGCCCGATGCATTGGGGACATGCTACAAGTGAAGATCTACTTAATTGGCAAGAACACCCAATAGCTCTGTACCCTGATGATCTAGGGACTATTTTTTCTGGAAGTGCAGTTGTTGATTTTCAGAATACTTCTGGTTTAGGGAGTTTAGAAAATCCACCCATAGTGGCCATATATACCAATCATGATGCTAAGGCTGCAGAAGGGGGTAGTGAACGTTTTCAGACACAGGGCATTGCCTACTCCTTAGATGATGGCCATAGCTGGATAAAGTATAAAAACAATCCAGTAATTGACAATCCAGGGATACGTGATTTTAGAGATCCTAAAGTCTTTTGGTTGGACGGTCAAAAAAAATGGATTTTGACTCTTGCAGCGGGACAAGAAACCCAATTTTTTAGTTCTCCAAACCTAATTGAATGGACTTTCCTTTCCAGTTTTGGAAAGGGAATAGGGAATCACAAGGGCGTGTGGGAATGCCCAGATTTATTTGAACTTAAAGTCAATGGAAGTGATGAGACCAAATGGGTACACCTTGTAAGCATCAATCCTGGAGGGCCCAATGGAGGGAGCGCCACACAGTATTTTATAGGAGATTTTGACGGAACTAACTTTAAGCTTGATTCCAGTTTCAAAATGGATATCCAAAAAAGACATCATTTTTGGGCGGATTTTGGTAAAGACAATTACGCAGGGGTGACTTTTTCAAACTGGAAGGACGAAAAGGGAAACCCTATTTTTTTAGGTTGGATGTCCAATTGGCAATATGCGACTAAAGTACCTACATACAAATGGCGCAGTTCAATGACTTTAGCACGGACACTCGAACTTTTTAAAACAGTAAATGGGTATAGGCTAAAGTCTTCACTGTATATGAATTCAGAAAAAGTAGCCTCAAAAAAAGTAAAAATTAAAGAGACAGCTATAGGTGAAGGGAAAATAATAGTAGATAAAAAAGAGATAAATCTTTCATCAGCAAAAATTAAGATTGATTTAAAAAACATAGAAGAAAACACTTACACTTTTGTGCTTGCGAACCAAGTTGGAGGCGAATTACTTTTTGGTTATGATCACAGACAAAAACAATTCTTTATAGACCGTAGTAAGTCAGGAGTGGTTAATTTTTCTGAGAAATTTTCTGACAAAATCTCAATTGCTCCGCGTTTTGGGATGGAGGATGAACTCAGCCTAGAATTTGTATTGGATAAAACTTCAATTGAACTATTCTATGATAATGGAGAAACCGTAATGACAGAGATCTTTTTTCCGCTCAAACCATTTGAAACTTTATCGCTACAGACTAATGATCTTACTCAAACAGTTTTTGTAGGTGAGTTAGTTGAATTGGATCCAAAAAAGATACAATAGAGCGTATTTGTAAAAGTCAAATAAAGACCTAATGAAGATTTCATTTTTTAAAGTAAAACTTGGCAAGCGTTTTCCTCTAGAGATAAGTAGAGGGGTGAGGTACGACTCCGAAAATATTTTTTTAAAATTGGAGAAAGAGGGGATTACTGCTTGGGGAGAAGCAGCCCCAGGGAGTACTGAGGGTGCCAGTTCAGCAGCAGCAGTCCAACAGATTCTCGAATCATTTATTTCAAAAGGAATAGAAGGAGAATCCATACAATCTTTGTACGACCAAGCACGAGCTGACAAAATTCCTCCATGTGCCTATGTTGCATTAGACACGGCTCTTTTGGATTGGACGGCTAAAAAGGCAGGGTTACCACTTTACCAATTATTAGGGTTTTCAAAACCACACACCCCAACATCAGTTACCATAGGCATCAATTCACCAGAGGTGGTAAAAGAACGAGTTCCCTTATTACTTGACGGCACAACTGTAAAATCATTAAAGATAAAACTGGGATCGCCGAAAGGACTGGAGGCAGATAAGACTATGTTTGATCAAGTTTTAGAGAGTACAAAAGTGTATGATGTAAAATTGAGGGTAGACGCTAATGGTGGCTGGGATGTTTCAGAGGCACAGCACATGATGCAGTGGTTAGCAGACAGAAAAGTAGACTATATAGAACAGCCTTTAAAGGAGGGAGAGGAAAAAGATCTAAAATATTTGTTCAAAGACAGACCACTTCCTATTTACGTTGACGAGTCCTGCCGCTTTGCTGAAAACATACCTCGCTTTGCCGCTCATGTAGATGGGGTAAATATGAAATTGATGAAATGTGGAGGAATTACAGGAGCCTTAAGAATTATTGCAACAGCTCGAGCTCATGGATTGAAAACCATGATTGGGTGTATGAGCGAATCCTCTATAGCAATAGCTGCAGCCGCAGCTGTTTCAGGAGGGATTGACCATATAGATTTGGATTCTCATTACAATCTTGCTCCTGACCCAAGCTATGGGGCACCTATGGTTGATGGAGTAACTCTACCCCCAGAAAAGCCTGGTCACGGTGCTGAATTAAATAAAGAATTTTATGCTTAAACGAACCCATAAAATAGCGGTTTATATGGAAGGTCATATAGACAGTGATTACGGAAAAATGGGAACAGGGGTGGTGCGTTACCTTCCAAATCCAATTGTTGGAGTTATTGATAAAAAACTTGCAGGGAATCAGATTCAAGATTATATGGTAACTGATAAAAAGGCACCAATTTTAGCCTATTTGTCTGAAGCTATAAAACTTGGAGCAGAGGTATTAATTCTTGGAATTGCTCCCTCTGGAGGGCGTATTCCAGAAAGTTGGAATCAGGTAATTGAAGAAGCCTTAAATGCAGGTTTAAGCATTGTTAACGGTTTACATGATTTGTTGAACCCTGTTTGGGAAACCAAAATTCCATTTCCAGAAAACCAATGGATTTGGGATGTTCGCGTACCCCAGTTTACACCCAATATTGCAACAGCTCAATCCGCTAAACTCAACAACAAGCGAATTCTTTTTGTGGGAACAGATATGGCTGTAGGGAAAATGACCGCAGGTTTAGAATTGTATTCTCATTATCTAAAGCAAAAAGCCAATATTGGCTTTGTTGCAACAGGTCAAATTGGAATTACTGTTACCGGTAAGGGGATACCCCTTGATGCCTTTAAAGTTGACCATGCTTGCGGTGCGGTTGAACAGGCGGTGCTGGAACAAAAAGATAAAGAAATCATACTTGTAGAAGGACAAGGATCCTTATTACATCCAGGGAGTACAGCAACCCTCCCATTAATGAGGGGGAGCTGCCCCACCCATCTGATTTTATGTCTACGTGCGGATAAACAGAGCCTGAGAAGCCCCGAAAATATTCAAATTCCAGATTTAAGGAAGTTCATTCAATTAAATGAATCCCTTTGTAGTGTCATCGGTACATATCCTCATGCAAAAGTTGTTGGGATAGCAGCAAATACAAGCACATTTTCAGCCGTAGAAGCTCAAAATTACACAACTGATTTAGAAAAACAACTGGACCTTCCAGTTACCGATCCTGTTCGTTTTGGCATGGCAAAGATTGCCAAAGCGATTGACTTGTCTTAGTACATTTTTTTTCGATCGATTTCATTAAGAAGAGGAAGTCCACCTTCTACCCTTTTAAAACAATCCAACATTTGAAGAACGCTTTCTCTGGGATAGGTTAAGCTCGCAACATGTGGTGTAATTTGTACAGAGGGATGCGTCCATAGGGGACTGCTTTTCGGAAGCGGTTCTTGTTCAAAGACATCTAAAAAAGCACCGCATAAAATGCCTTCGTCCAGGGCTTTTATAATGTCTTTTTCCACCTGCACAGATCCGCGTGAAACATTAATTAAATATGTTGGCTCAGTAAGTTTTTGAAAGAGACTGAAGTTTAATAATCCATCTGTTTTAGGGGTATAGGGAACTAAACAAATTAAAACATTTATTTGACTCAAAAAATCGTCTATTTGATCTCCAGCATAGGAAGGAAAAGGAGTGTCTTTGGGCGAGTTGCTATACCCTACAACACTAAACCCCAAATGATGTAATTTCATGGCAGCATCCATTCCTAAAAACCCGGTACCGAAAACACCAATTTTTAATAGGCGTTCTTGAAAATCAAATTGTGCCCAATGTTTTTGATGTTTTGCTTTTTGAAAATCGTAAAATGATCTATGATGGTTTAGTACAGCCATTAAAATATAATTACTCATCGAAAAAGCCATTTGACGGTCTACTACTCTGCAAATGGGAATCTGTTTGGGGATGGTATCATCCTCTAGGATATGGTCAACCCCTGCACCCATGGAGAAAATGAGCTTTAAGTTTTTAAATTTACTCAAGGCACCGCGCTTTTGTTTCCAAACCATGGCACAGCGCACCTCTTCAGCCTGATCTGTCTCAGAACCAATGACTAAATTGACCTCTGGGGCAAGTCGTTCTAACTCCTTTTTCCATTGTTCTGTAGGGACTTCAGGGGCGATAATTGCAAAATGCATATTAGTTTCTTTAGATAGGTAGAATTAAAGATAGTCAAATTGTCTATTTTTATGTCAAATAGAAACCGATGCAATTCAAAATCACTGTTCTTTTTTTATTTATTGGAATTTTTATGTGGTGTACGAAAGAGCCCTCTGAAGATCAATTAATAGCATCAAAGGATTTAAATGAGCAAATAGCGATTAAGATATTAAACAAAACCAATAGAATTCGCGCCTCCCAAGGCCTTGAAGAGCTTCTTCAAGACGATGAAATGGATGTGTTGGCCAGTTTACACAGTGGAAACATGATCACATACGATTTTTTTGATCATGTGGACCATGAAGGGAAATCACCTTCCGAACGAGCAGATGATTTAGATTTTGTCTGGAGTAGTATAGCAGAAAATATTGGCTATGTTCCCTGGTTTGAAAATGTCTCTGGTTGTGGCGATACCCGAAGTGCTGAAGCGATTGCTGAGTGTGTCGTTGAAGGATGGAGAAATTCTCCAGGGCATTACGTGAATATGATAGGAGATTACGATGAGTTGGGCGTAGGGGTTGCATTTACCCAAGACAGCACTGCTTATTTTACTCAAGTATTCAGAATACGCTAGTTATTTACAATGGTAGTCTGCTGCTCGGGTAGCAATTTGGTTATTGGGCTTTACATTGACTTTGTAGCCAAGTGAATTTGCCCAACCCTTGGCAGCTGAAATCAACTTATAAGATTTAAAATTCTCGTCCCCATTGTAGTCCATGTCAATTTGGACTTTGACACTTACTTTTTGGGTTAGCCATTCTGCAGTATCAATACTCAGTTCTGCTTCTCTCCATAACCGTTTCCACATATCTCTTATAATATTGATATTGGATTTGCTTAAAATATAATGCACGCCCCTGCTACCGAGTCTGTATGCAATCACAGTCGTATACCGACTTTGTTTATTTAAATTTTGTGAGTCAGTTCCGATATGAATTTCAGCATATGGATAGTTCTTGATCACCTCTATGGTATGAGCAACAGGATCTACAGCTTGACCGTGAATGTCTTTGAAGAGCAACATAAGGACTAAATTAAAAAGAGTATTTTGCTTAAAAGAATAATAACTTAATATTTATGACGACGCTACTTTTTAATCTCTGCAATAGCCTAATCCTATTAGCCTGGGGAACTATAATTTTTTTTCCAAAGCAAAAACTATCTAATGTTTTGATAGACTATCCATGGGTTCCATTGGGATTAAGTGTTTTTTATCTCTATTTCATCGTTATTTCTGGAGGGCTTATGGAAGCAGACTTCAGCTCTTTGGAGGGGATTGTTAGTTTATTTCAAAAAGCAACTGCAGAATCTGCAGCAGCTGGCTGGTTACACTATTTGGCATTTGATTTTTGGGTTGGAGTGTGGATTGTTAAGCACAGTAGGAAGCTTGGAATTTCACATAAAATCATTGTATTCCCTATGTTGTTTACCTTTATGTTAGGACCAACAGGAATTTTGGTTTACAGTATAATTCTGCTCGGGCGAAAGGCATTTATTCCGGCCAGTGAAAGCTGATGTTTTGATTCAAATCTGGGTGCAATGATTTGGCAACAGGGCAGCTAAGTGCCGAGCGCTCTAAAATCAATTTAGTTTTGGGATCAAAGGATTTATTGAGGTGAATATCGACTTTTATTTCTGCTATTCTTCTCGGATCAGCAGCCATGATTTTTTTAACTTTAGCAGTCGTTCGTTTCAAATCCAATTCAAGTGATCGGGCTTTAATACCCATAACGGTTAACATACATGACGCCAAACTTGTAGCAACAGTATCTGTTGGTGAAAAAGTTTCTCCCTTGCCGTGGTTGTCAACAGGAGCATCTGTAATCAGTGTTGTAGACGAGGCCAAGTGAGTTCCTTCAGTTCGAAGGTCTCCTAAATAATTTACTGTGCTAGTCATGAGGGAAATAATTTTAGATAGATAAAGTTTGCAAATACAGCCCCCAAGCCTAAAACTAAGGGGTAAACAAGAAAAAGCCATAGGCTATCTTTAAAAGTGATTAATTCCCAATAGGACTTTGAATTTGCTAGTCCGTTGAGTAAATCATACCACGATTTTAATTGCAGTTTTACAGCGAGGAAATTGGCGATAATTGCCGTGATTAAAATAAAAAGACCGATAAAATAGATTCGAATCATGGTCAAAAATAAGCAAGTTTGACAAAATGTGTAAATTAATGCCAAACTCAGATAATATGTTAAAATGGATCTTTAAGATTTTATTTACGATAGGATTTATTTTGTGTAGTATCGTTGTTTTGATCATGTATAATAAGCTTTCGTTTATCGATTGGCCTTATGTTGTTGGAGCAATAGTTTTGTTGGTGGCAGCTATTTTGATTCCAGTAAAAAACCAAACAACTTAAAAAGTTAAAACAAGCATTATGAACAAATTAATTTTAGGAATACTACTGATGGGGCTCATTTTTGTTCCCCTTAACGCACAAAACAAGAAGGCGTTAAAAAAGGAGGTAATCGCTTCTGTAGAAACGCAAAAAGACGAATTAATCACGGTGAGTGATAAAATTTGGGCAGCTGCGGAAATTGCATTTCAAGAAAAGGTTTCTTCACAAACCTTAATCGATTATGCTAGAGCAAACGATTTTGATGTTCAGGTTGGGGTAGCTGAAACACCAACAGCTTTTGTGGCTACTTACGGATCAGGAAAACCGGTCATAGGAATTTTGGGTGAGTTTGACGCACTGCCAGGGATTTCACAGAAAACGGTACCCGAAAAAACACCATATAAAGAGGGTGCAGCCGGTCACGGTTGTGGGCACAATATGTACGGAACAGCGAGCATTGGCGCTGCTGTTGCAATAAAAAATTTAATTGCTGAAGGCAAACTAAAAGGAACAGTAAAGTTTTTTGGAACCCCAGCAGAGGAGAAGTTTTTTGGAAAACTATGGATGGCAAGATCCGGTCTTTTTGATGATTTAGACGCTTGCTTGGATTGGCATCCAGCAGATACTACGGAGGCTGATGTTCAAAGTTCTTTGGCATTGGTCGACTTTAAAGTTGAATTTTTTGGTCAGGTGGCTC
>CAZOWC010000042.1:0-8756 GCA_964583375.1 uncultured Flavobacteriaceae bacterium | reverse complement strand
GTCTCAGGGGCAATTGGTGTGGAGACGTAAGTTCAAAACTAGACCTGAAAGTCCAGTATATACCCAAATCCTAAGATTTATAAGTGACCCAGGGAGGATTTGAACCCCACCCTTAAATCATTAATTTTCAGAATAATACAATTTACATTAAGACCCGTTGGGTTCTAATATTAAACCCTTTGGGTAAAAAATTGAACCCACAATTCCTTACGGGTTCCACTTTTGTGAGGGAGAGAGGATTCGAACCCCCAACCAACAGAGCCGAAATCTGTTATTCTATCCAGTTGAACTACTCCCCCGTTTGAATATCAAAATTAGAAAAAAGAGTGATTATTAAATCTAATAATCATAAAATAATATGAAAAATTATTAAAATTAATGTTCCCCTTGTTTCAACATCTTAATTAGGAAAATCATTCTCAACTATTCATAATAATTGTTAATTTGAAAATCCAATAAATCTTTCCCGTAATGAAAAAACAATTTAATTTGACCTTCTTATTGTTTCATTTCTAACTCTGTATAAATAATCTTTGAGTAATTTTCTAAGTTAAACTCCTTCTTTAACAAAAGGAATTAGATAGCTTGAGATAATCTGAATTGTTTCCATTGCCATATTTGAAGAGTTGAAGTTCTCTCTGGTTATAACAATAACAGTATCAATTTCTTTAGAAATCAGAATAATATTTTCCCCATTTCCTGCCATAAACCAACAATTTATTGAATTTTGTTTGTAAGGAAAATCATAGTTCCATATTAGGTATCCAGAACCAGAATCTTCATCAATTTTGTAAACAGTTGTCATTTTGCTTACCCAATTCTTGGAATCATGAAGGAACTCAGTTAACTTATGTCGTCTATTCACTTGAAGACCATTAAAAAGATAAATAGGTTATATTGCAAGTATGGAAAAGCGAAAATGTGATTTGTGTAGACAAGAAAAGTCAATAAACGGGTTTCGCTTAATTAGTAGCAATACAAAATGGAAAAAAAATACAATCTGCAGAAAGTGTGAGAACCAAAGAAACTCAGAGCTTTGGCTTTAAGCTCCTAGCATTTTTTTCACAGTATCCGCAATTCTTTTGCCATCAGCTTTTCCTGCCAACTGTTTAGAAGCCATTCCCATTACTTTACCCATGTCTTTCATACCGGAAGCTTCTGAGGTCTCTATGATTAAACCTACAGTAGATTCTAACTCATCGTCAGACATCTGTACTGGGAGGAATTCTTCAATAATAGCTGCCTGAGCCTCTTCTGTCTCAGCTAAATCAGGACGATTTTGATCCCTAAAGATAGCTGCACTTTCTTTTCGCTGTTTTACCAAACGCTGAAGTAATTTGATCGCATCTTCATCAGTTAATTCACCTGAATTTCCTCCTCCTGAGGTTTGTGCCAATAAAACTGCAGACTTAATTGCCCTTAAAGACTCAAGTTTTAAACTGTCTTTAGATCGCATGGCGTTTTTCATTTCCTCTGAAAGTGTACTTAGTACTCCCATATTTTCTATTTTTAATCTACGTTATCGTGTAAAAATGAGTTGTTAGAACGCATTTGTATATCATCGTTGGTGTCGGTATCCAAAGTTGTTCTTGACGGTTGATCAGGCAAGTCGGTATCTAAATCCAATCCCTGTCTCTTATATGCAGGTTGCTTTTCCAGATCATCTACCCGTTGTAATTGATGCATAAACTTGTGGTTAAATGCTTTCAGATGCTCCTTCCTTTTTTCATTTTGAGTTGCAAGGGTTTCATCTATAGATTGATCAAAAGGGCCTTGCTGAGCTTGTTCCTTTATATTGTAAGTTGGATCATCCTCTGATCCTTGTGCTAAAACTTCAGTTTTGTCGGTCTCTTCCAACTCTTTAATATCAAATTTTATTTCTAATGCAGCTTCGTCAAAATCTTTCACTGTTTTTCCCTGCTCAAGTTTTACATCCTCAAGTTCGTTATGATTAACTAAGGCTTGATCAGTAACATTTTTTCGAGGCAAAGGTATTTCAAATTCCATTTGAATTTGACTTTCAGGAGCGACATGCTCAGGATCAATAACTTCCATTTCAAAGTGGTCTTTGACCTCTATCTCGTTAAAAATAAACTCTGATTCCTCCTCAGTAGTTAAGGCTTCAATTTCAGATTCTGCATCAATTGGATCTGCTTTGCCGTCCTCCCCTCGGCTTTCTTCTATGTCAAAAAATGATGAACTCAAATCAAAATCAAGAGAGTGTTCAAGGGCTTCCTCCTTCTCAATAGAACCTTCAGTTTCATTTAGTTCAGGTATATCTTCATCGATCACTTTCATTTCCAGCGAGGGCTCATCTGAAATATTGCGTTCTGGTTCTTCTATACCCAACTCAGAAACTACGAAGTCCTCTTCTTTATTGACTTCAATCTCTTGATCGACAGTTTTATCGGATTGAATATTATGGAAGTTTTCAGTTTCTTCAATAGTTTCCATGGGATAAGAAACCAATTCATACGCTACTTCTAAGTCGTTTAGCAAAACATTCATCTGAATCAATGGATTTTCATTTTCAGGAGTAGTAGGTTTGTAATAATCTGAAGGGACTGAATCATTTTGCATTCTAGATTCATTCAATTCAATTGAATTGTGCTCCACGGAGGCATCACTCAGATCATGAACAATCTTTTGCTCATCTTCCAAGGAATGAATGATTTTTTTTGCCTCAGTATTTGAGATTTCATTTTGTTGCTCTTGACCAAAGCCAGTTGCAATAACGGTAACTGAGACTTCATTTCCCAAACTCTCATCTTCACCAACGCCCATAATAATATTGGTGTGATTCCCTGCTTCAGTTTGGATATAGTCGTTGATTTCCCCTATTTCGTCGATAGTAATCTCGTCAGAACCCGATACTATGAGCAGTAGTACATTTTTACAACCTGTAATTTTATTATCATTTAAAAGTGGGGAATCTAAAGCTTTTACTATGGCTTCTTGGGCCCTATTACTTCCTGATGCTGTTCCTGAACCCATAATAGCTGTTCCGGAGTTTGTCAGTACAGTTTTTGCATCCTTTAAATCTATATTTTGAGTGTAGTGATGAGTAATAACCTCTGCGATACCTCGTGCTGCTGTCGCCAAAACTTCATCAGCCTTTGCAAAACATGCTTTAAAACCAAGGTTACCATAAACCTCTCTCAGCTTATTATTATTGATTACAATTAGAGCATCTACGCTCCCTTTTATTTTTTCCAATCCCCTTTGTGCTTGTTCTAATCGCAATTTACCTTCAAACTGGAAGGGCATGGTTACTATACCTACAGTAAGTATATCCATTGATTTTGCCATCTGAGCAATGATAGGAGCTGCACCAGTGCCAGTTCCACCACCCATTCCTGCTGTGATAAAAATCATTTTAGTCTGAGTTGATAAAATACTGTGGATCTCTTCGTGACTCTCTTGGGCAGATTTTGCACCAACTTCAGGGTTGGCCCCTGCCCCTAGACCTTCGGTTAAACTGGCTCCTAATTGAATTTTTGTTGGCACACCACTTTCTGAAAGTGCCTGAGCATCAGTATTACTGATAATGAAATCAACTCCTTTAATTCCCTGTTGGAACATATAATTGATCGCATTACTTCCACCGCCGCCAACTCCCATAACTTTGATGACATTACTGCGATTTTTTGGTAAATCAAAGCTGATTCCTTTATTTTCTTCTTGATCCATATCGAATACTAATTATGCATTATCTAAAAATTCTTTTAATTTTTCTCCAAAGCGATCAAAAATTGATTTTCGCTTTAGAGCCACCTCAGCTGGCTGCTCGTTTTCTTTTGTTAGATCATTATTTTCTGTAGTTTCTGACGATTCTACCGTAATCATTTCACCCTCAAGGGCACTCATCAACAGTCCAACTGAGGTCGCAAATAGGGGGCTTGAAACTGCCTCTTGGGTATCTCCAGCTAAGTGCTCACTGGGGTATCCTACACGTGAATCCATACCTGTGATGTATTCTACCAACTGCTTTAAGTGTTTGAGTTGGCTACCACAACCAGTCAGTACAATTCCTGCAATTAATTTTTTCTTTTGTTCGTCATGACCGTAATTCTTGATTTCCAAATAGACCTGTTCAATGATTTCTACCACACGCGCATTAATAATTTTAGAAAGTGTTTTTAAGGAAATTTCCTTGGGGTCTCTTCCTCTAAGACCTGGAATAGACACAATTTCTGTTTCTCTGTTTTCTCCTGGCCAAGCAGATCCAAATTTGGTTTTTAGTAGTTCAGCTTGCTTTTCTATTATTGAACAGCCTTCTTTAATGTCCTCAGTAATCACATTTCCTCCAAAAGGGATTACAGCTGTATGCCTAATGATACCGTCCTTAAAGATTGCCAAATCGGTTGTTCCACCACCAATATCAATAAGTGCAACACCAGCTTCTTTTTCCTCAAAACTCAAAACAGCTTCAGAAGACGCCAAAGGTTCCAATGTAATATTTGCCATATTGAGGCCTGCACTTTTGATACATCGTCCAATATTTTTTATGGAGGAAACCTGACCAACGACTACATGGAAATTCGCTTCTAAACGACCGCCATGCATTCCAACAGGTTCTTTTATTTCAGCCTGACCATCAACTTTATATTCTTGTGGAAGTACATGAATTATTTCTTCCCCTGGCAACATAACAAGTTTGTACACCTGTTGAATCAATTCTTGAATATCGTCTTCACTAATGACTTCTTCGGGGTTTTCACGAGTGATATAATCGCTGTGCTGAATACTGCGTATATGCTGTCCAGCTATACCGACTACTACATCCGAAATGTCATGACCAGAATTCAATTTGGCGTCATCAACTGCTTGCTGAATAGATTGGATGGTTTGGGTAATGTTGTTGACCACACCACGGTGAACCCCAAGACTTTTAGATTTACCAACTCCTAAAATATCAACTTTATTGAATTCATTTTTTTTACCAACCAGAGCAACAATTTTTGTCGTTCCGATATCAAGTCCAACTGAAATGTTTGAATTTTCCATAATTTAAAGTATTGTAGCTACGACTTGATTTTCATAGCTTAAATTAATTTTATCATAGCCATTCAAACTGTCTTGACTGGTTTGAAAAGCACAAAATATTTTTAGTTTTTCAAGTTTTTTTCTTAGCTCAGTTGAGTCTCCCAAAACAACCTCGAAAGGAAAGGATTTCAGCTCCAAAGTATACTGATTATTTTTCAACGAAATCTCTTCTAACTCAATCTCCAACAAAGGGTCCATTTTAAGCTTAGCAATCAAATCCGCGGTTGAAGCTAAGGAAGTTGAAGAACTATCTGTTTTAAAGATGGGTAAACTTAAAGTATCAATAGATTGATAAGCAAAAAGTATACCCTTAGCATCACCAAAATAATGTTTGCTAGAAGCTACTTCAAATATTGGTTTCCGCTCGGTCAACTCAACAGCAAGTCGCCCCTGAGGAAGTTTGAAAACTTCTATGTTTTTGACCTCTGGTGTCCTTTTCAATTGGGTTTCGAGCATATTCAAATCTAAACTTTCTTTGAGCAGTTTTAACTGGGCGTCTAAGTTTTGTGTTAACAATTTATTAACCAACAAGCTGTCTAAAAGCAGGGGGGAATGGGTAAATGAAATTTTAAAATCACTCACCGCTCTTGCACTATTTTTATAATGCGAAAACCAAAATAGTCCTCCTAATAAAAGAATCATTACTGTCAAAAAGATTACCGATTTGTAAGCTTTCATTGTTCTACCTTTTCTGATTTTAATAATTGAATTTGTTCTCCGATATCTCCAGCTCCCAAAAGCGCAAAAACTGTTGCTTGACTCGCGTTAATTGTCTCAGCAATCTCATTTTTTTTTATTAACTTTTTATTTTTATGACTAAGGTCATCAATCAATCTCTCGGAAGTAATCCCTTTAATTGGCAATTCCCGTGCAGGATAAATATCCAACAAAACAACCTCATCAAATTGAGTAAGTACAGCCAAAAACTCTTGGTAAAAATCCTGAGTTCTTGAAAATAAATGCGGCTGAAATATTACCCCTTTTTGATCCTGAGGATAAAAATTATTTAATGTATCTAAAATACTTTTAATCTCAGTTGGATGATGTGCATAATCGTCCACCAGCCATTTATTATTCCATCTAAACAAATTCATTCGTCTGTAAACACCTGGGAAAGATGCCAATGAGTTGATTGCTTTTTGCATTGAAATATTTAATTGATCAGCCATTGCCAATGCACACAACATATTGAACAAATTGTGTTCGCCTAATTGATGTAATTTAAGTTTGCTGAAATCTTCTGATGGTGTTGATAAGTCAAATTCATAGCCGTCAGCTAATAGCTTTATGTTATAGACCCGATAATCGGCATCAACATTTACTCCATAGGTAAGTCCTTTAAAAGGCAAACCAAAAGCGACTATCAATTGCTGAACTACTTGCGAGGAAAAGCGAACAAAAGCTTCCTTAAAAGCATCCTTGGTATGGTAAATATCCAGATGATCTGAATCTATTGAGGTGATGGCTCCAACAGTAGGGTGAAGATGTAAAAAAGAACGGTCGTATTCGTCTGCTTCAACCAACATAAACTCTTCACCTGTTCGAATTAAATTAGAAGGGTTGTTTTGAAAAAAACCTCCCATTATTGAAGTAAAAGATTGATTTGTTTTAGAAAATATATGTGTTAAAAAAGCAGCTGTCGTTGTTTTTCCATGTGTTCCAGCTACAGCTAGTGTTGTTTTATCAGCACATAATTCTGCCATAAACAACGCTCTTTTTTTTACTGTAAACCCATTTGTAATAAAATAGTCTAACTGCTTGTGGTTAGTAGGTATGGCAGCAGTATAAATGATTTGAGTTCGCTTGTTGAGTACTTCTTCGGCTAAGGCCTCCATACTTTCGTCATAAATTATGGCAATCCCCTCCTTTTCCAATTCGTTTGTTACGGTTGAATACACTCTGTCATATCCAAAAACTTTATGTCCCTGAAGGACACACAAACGAGCTAAAGCCGACATGCCTACGCCTCCTATACCAATAAAGTAATATGTCATTACATGATGGCTCATAAAAGTGCGATCATTTCATTAACAATAGACTTTGCAGCATTTGGTTTTGCAAATGCTTTCAGTTCCTTTTTCATTCCTTCTTGTATGTCAAGATCAGTTACTAATTTTTTAAAAACAGTTTCAAAATCTGCTTTGAGATTTTTTTCCTCAATTACAAAAGCTGCCCCTTTTTTCTCTAATGCATGAGCGTTATGAAATTGGTGATTTGCTGTAACATTTGGCGAGGGAATTAACAGTAAAGGCTTGGCTACACAGCTCAACTCTGAAAGACTTCCCGCTCCTGCCCTTGAAATAATAAAATCTGCGGCAGCATAAAATTGTTGGATCTCATAAACAAAGGGATGAATGACTACGCCCTCTTGGGCAAGATCTTTATACTGATTGTAATAAAGCTCTCCACATTGCCACAGCACTTGCAAACCAAAACTTTGAAATAATTCAAGCTGACTGGCAATCAATTCATTTACGCGTCTCGCACCAAGACTTCCACCGATTATTGCTAAAGTTTGTTTTTTCGGATGCAAACCAAAAAACGCTTTGGCCTTTTCCGAATCTGCTGTTTCCCAAATTGTTGATCGTATTGGGTTTCCTGTTATACTTATTTTTTTTGGAGGAAAAAAGCGCTCCATACCCTCAAAGGCAACACAAATCGAATCGACTTTTTTACTTAGTAATTTATTGGTCACTCCAGGGTATGAATTTTGTTCCTGAATCACCGTAGGAATGTTTAACCATTGGGCAATTTTCAAGGTGGGACCACTTGCAAAACCGCCTGTACCAACAACTAGATTAGGTTTGAATTGTTTGATAATCCAATACGCCTGAATCAAACTTACCACTAGTTTTACCAGGAAAAGTACATTCTGCAGTGATAAAGACCGCTTATAGCCGCTTATCCAAATTCCTTTTATTGGAAATCCAGCCTTGGGTACTTTGTCCATTTCCATTTTACCCTTAGCACCTACAAAGAGTAGATCCACATCTTTAAACTGTCTTTGAAATTGCATCGCAATGGCTAAGGCTGGATAAATATGCCCTCCTGTACCCCCTCCGGAAACGATAAGTCTAATAATGGGTTTCACTCAGTATGCTTATTGGGTTATTTGTTGTTTCGTTTTCTTGTTCGACCTCGTCAACTTCAGCTCTTTTAACACTAACGCTTAGGATTATCCCCATGGCGATACAAGTCATCCAAGCTGACGTCCCTCCGCTACTAATCATGGGGAGGTTTTGCCCAGTTACAGGCAGCACCTGAAGTGCTACACCAATATTGATAAAGGCTTGGAAAATAATTGGGATTCCCAAGCCTACAACCGTTAGCTTTCAAAATAAATTGAGCGTATTGTGTGCAATTACCACTATTCTAAGAAGCAGTAAAAGGTAGAGTAGTATCAATCCAATACCTCCTAAAAGACCAAATTCTTCAACGATAATCGCATAGATAAAATCAGACGAACTCTGTGGCAAGAAATTTTTCATTCGACTTTTTCCAGCTCCAAGTCCAAATATTTTTCCACTGACGATTGCTGTTTTTGCTCTAGCTACCTGATAATTTCCATCATCACTTTGACCGCTACTGAAATTCTCTAACCTACTCATCCAGGTATCAATTCGATTGGGAAATTGACCGGGGAATGCCTTAACAAGTAAAAAAAACAGCAGTACAAAACAGCATCTTAACTGAATAGATTTTGTGCTTTT
>CAZOWC010000041.1:7808-9081 GCA_964583375.1 uncultured Flavobacteriaceae bacterium | reverse complement strand
TCCTCTACTTCAGGTAACATTTCAGTTAAATCTTTCTGTTGTAATCTAAGGGGTAATTTTTTGTGAAACCATGCAGCTGCTGCGTAATAAGGTAAATTCATGGCAGAAGATACAGGTCCTCCTACACGAATTACTTTATAATCTGCTGGTGACACCATAATAACTCCGTTGAGGTACATCCATTGGGCTTCTTGTAAAGCTGCTGACAAACCCATGACACGTGTACCTCCGTAACTCTCTCCAATTAGGTATTTGGGAGATTCCCAACGCTCTTTTCTGCTCACAAAGGTGGTGAGCCAGTCAGCTAGATAGGTGATGTCTTCGTTAATTCCAAAAAATTGTTCTCGATCAGGCATTTTACCGTCAACTTCTAGCATTCTTGAGTAACCAGTATTGACAGGGTTGATAAAGACAATATCTGCTACATCTAAAATTGAATAGGGATTACTTTTATAGCCATACGGCTGAACAGGGTAGCCTTCATAGTCAATTTTAAGGATTCTTGGTCCAGTATACGCTAGGTGCATCCATACAGAAGCAGAACCCGGGCCTCCATTAAATGAAAAAATTAATGGTCTCTCACTTCCATTTTTTACATCTGTCCTTTTGTAATAAGTATAAAATAATGTTGCCATGGGCTTTCCATCAGAATTCCAAACAGGTTGAGTCCCTGTTTGAGCCTGATAGTTTACAGTTTTACCTTTTATTCTGGTGGTGTGGTTTGTGGTTACTACAGTATCTACAGCTATTTTTCTGTCTTGAGCATTAATTCCAACAGCTATAAAGAGCAAGGCAACTTGATGTAATATTTTCATGTCTTCTGATTTGACTGCAAGCTAATTTAAAAAAAAACCCCCCAAAAAGGGAGGTTTAAATTTTATTACTTGTTTTTGGTATTAATTAATTTTCAATTGAGCACTTCTATTAATTTCCGCTCTTCGATTGTTTTTTCTGCCACTAACAGTACTGTTGTCTTCTATTGGTTTTGTTTCACCATACCCTACAGTTTCGATTCTGTTAGCATCTACTCCGATTGAAGTCAAATGATTTTTGAGAGCAGCAGCACGCTGTTCAGAGAGCTTTTGATTGTAGGCAGAACTTCCGTCACTAGAGGCATGTCCCTCTACTGTGATAGTTACATTAGGATATTGTGAGAGCAAACCTTTGAGAGTTTGCAAAGTAGCCATGTCAGCTGCTCTTAATTTACTACTGCTTGCAGAAAAAAGGAAGCGATTTTGATCACTTTTGATAAATTCAATCAGAGCAGTTGGCT
>CAZOWC010000041.1:6591-7798 GCA_964583375.1 uncultured Flavobacteriaceae bacterium | reverse complement strand
ACACTACCGTCTTCATCTGGGCATTGATCATCTTTATCTGGAACACCATCTCCGTCTCTGTCGGCCCATGGGCATCCATCATTTTCAGGATCACCAGCTTCTTGTGGGCATCGGTCAACATTATCTGCTACACCATCTCCGTCACTATCAGGACAGCCATTTGTAGCTGCTGAACCAGATTTATTTGGACAAGCATCATCAATATCAGCTACACCATCACCATCACTGTCAGGGCAGCCTTGAAGAGCCTCTGTGCCGGCTTCTTCAGGACATTTGTCTGAATTATCTGGAATACCATCACCATCTGAATCAGGACAACCTTCAAATTCTTTCAACCCAGGAACATCTGGACAAGTATCTTTTTCATCAGGTACTCCATCTTTGTCTGCATCACCAGCTCCGAAATTATAACTTAAGCCTATAATATGTTGAAGGTGGTTGTAAATGTCATTTTCAGTAGCGCCTCTGTAAGATGTACTTACGTTAATGGCAAAATTATCATCCAGATAAAAATTAACACCAATACCACCAGAAATTGTTCTACTAGATTCGGTCGAAGGAAAAATACCGTCTTTATTATCTTTTTCGTCAAATCTGCTCATTCCATATCCAGCAAACAGATACGGGAGAACATTACCTTCCGATAAGTTGTATTTAACTATACCGTCAAGTGAACGGTAATCAAGGTCAGAACCATTATTTTCAGCATTTCCCATAGCGTAATTTGCACCTATAGAAAAGCCAGAGCCAATGTAACGTGATAGGCTAAGTGCTGGTGCACCAAATTTGAGTTTTGAGTCAACATTCTTGGCTTGTAGGTTAATTAGATCAGCACCTACAGCTATAGCCCATGGGTTTTCGTTAGTCTGGGCTTGAGCAGCAAAAACAGTTACTAATAAAGTAACTGACGTGAAAAAAGATTTGATTGTTTTCATATTACAAAATATAATTAACCAAATATATTGAAATGACTTAAATAATTAAAATAATTAAAATATTTTTTTGCTTAAAAAAATAGTTTTGTTTATAATCTACTTATAAAAATACTTTAAATTTTAATGGGAGTTTTTATGCTAAATTTTTCTTAGTACATTAGCAGTGATGTAGACAATTTATCTACATCAATTTAGAATAACATCACTCAATAAATCAAAAAATATTGAAATATATAAAGATGAAAAAAAGAGATTTCTTAAAAACTTCAGCA
>CAZOWC010000041.1:0-6581 GCA_964583375.1 uncultured Flavobacteriaceae bacterium | reverse complement strand
TACTACCTTCTTCAATTTTAGCGATTACTAAAGGCGAGGAGCGTTTGAAAACTGCCCACATAGGTGTTGGAGGGATGGGAGCAGCTGATCTAGCCTCTATTGCTTCTCACAAAGCAGTTGACGTCGTAGCATTATGTGATGTTGATCAAAACAATTTGGATGCTGCACTTAAGCTTCACCCCAAAGCAAAAATATTTACAGATTATCGTGATTTATTGAGTCAAATGGCCAATGAAATAGACGCAGTAGTTGTTTCTACACCAGACCACACTCATGCCCCAGCTTCAATCATGGCTATGGAAATGAACAAACCTGTCTATTGCCAAAAGCCTTTAACTCATTACGTTTCTGAAGCCCGTGCCATGCGTAAGCTTTCCGAAAAGAAAAATATTATCACCCAAATGGGTATCCAAGTTCATTCCTTTTATGATTATAAACTGGCTACGTTATTAATTCAATCAGGAATCATAGGTAAAGTTCACAAAGTGCATGCGTGGTCACCCAAAAACTGGGGATATGACGGACCTATTCCTATGGGAGAGGATGCTGTACCAAGTAATTTAGATTGGAACCTATGGCTTGGGACTTCTCCAGAGAGACCTTTTAAAGATAAAGTGTATCACCCGGGAAATTGGAGAAAATTAGTGGATTATGGTTGTGGAACTTTGGGAGATATGGGAGTTCATATATTTGATACCCCTTACAATGCTCTTGCGCTTGATGTTCCCATGACAATCCAAAATAAATGTAGAAAACCCAACGGATTTGGATTTCCAGAAAACAACAAAGTAACCTATACTTTTCCAGGAACGAAATATACTGCTGAAACTTTAACTTGGATATGGTCTGACGGTCCTGGAGCACCTTCAAAAAATAAAGAGTTAAAACTTCCAAATAAAGATGAATTACCTTTACAAGGAGCGATGTTTATTGGTGAAAAAGGGCGATTGTTATTGCCTCATTTTATGGAGCTCCCTAGACTTATAATTGATGGAAAATACAAGGAAATTGACGTTTCTGAATACGATCCAAACGGTTCGTTGGGAACAACAAAAAATGATTATGAAAGAGATGCACCAAAGCATTATCACCAATTTGTAGATGCATGTCTTGGTAAAGACAAGGTTTCTGCACCTTTTTCGTATTCAGCTAGATTAACTGAGACTATTTTACTTGGAGTTATCGCTGGGCGTTTTCCAAATAAGACGCTTCACTGGGATAGTGAAAAGGCTTTATTTAAAGAAGAAGAAGCCAATTCTTTCTTAAGTGGTTCGTATCGTGATTTTTAATTATTAGTAATTTTTCATGAAGAGAAGAAGTGCAGTAAAGAGCTTGGGCTTGCTTACTGGAGGAGTTTTTTTGCTGCCCTATGCATGTCAACTTGGTCCAAAAATTATTTATGATAAATTTCCCTTGATCAAGAGGAATGAACAGTTACTCATCAGTGAGATATGTAATTGTATATTGGCGGAAGACACTGTTGGCTTTCCCACTACTGAAACCCGAATACAATTTGTATTAACAATGATTAATGATTGTGGTTCATCTGCTGAATTACTAACTCTAACTGGCGGATTTAAAGCTTTTAGAGCTATATTCTCAGCTCAAGAGCTCAGTTTTAGTTCTTTGTCAGCTAAAGAAAAAAACAAATTTATTTTAGAACAATTTTCTCAAGAAACAGATGTTTCAGATTTTTTAAATCTTCTCAAACGCTACAGTTTACTTCACTTTGAGACTTCAGAAAACTATTTAAAAACACACCTTAAATACGAATTTATGCCTGGAAGATATTACGGGCGAGTATCTAGAGCAGCAAGTTAATGAATACAAAAGCAAATACATTTGACACCATAGTTATTGGAGCAGGAATGTCTGGAGGTTGGGTTGCAAAAGAGTTCAGTGAACAAGGTTTTAAAACGCTGCTTTTAGAGCGAGGCCCCGATGTAGAACACCTTAAAGATTACCCTACAACTAACATGCAACCCTGGGAATTTGAACATAGGGGAAGGTTGACAACTCAAGAGATTAAAGACAATCCAATTGTTAGCCGATGCTATGCTTTTAGAGAAGATGCAAAGCATTTTTTTGTAAAAGATGAAGAGCACCCTTACGGTCAAGTAAAACCTTTTGATTGGATTAGAGGCTACCAAGTAGGGGGGAAGTCCATCATGTGGGCACGTCAAGTTCAACGTTGGAGCCCTTTTGATTTTGAAGGGCCTGAAAGAGACGGTTATGCAGTAGATTGGCCAATACGTTATAAAGATTTGGCCGATTGGTATACCTATGTTGAGCGGTTTGTAGGTGTAAGTGGCAATAAAGATGGATTAGATATTCTCCCTGATGGTTATTTTTTAAAGCCTTGGGAATCTAATGTGGTTGAGGACTACTTTAGCGAACAAGTAAAAAAATATTACAAGGATCGTCATGTAATTTACGGTAGGTGTGCGCATCTTACAGAGAGTAAACCCATTTTTGTAGAACAAGGGAGAGGTATGTGTATGAGCAGAAGAATCTGTCAAAGGGGATGTCCATTGGGAGGGTATTTCAACTCCAATTCTACCTTAATACCCTGGGCTTTGAAAACGGGAAATATGACATTAAAACCCAATTCAGTTGTCCATTCGGTTCTTTATGATGAGACAGAACAAAAAGCAGTAGGTGTTCGAGTAATTGATTCTGAAACCAAGAGTAGTGAAGATTTTTTTGCAAAGGTTGTATTTGTAACCGCTGCTACTTTAAATACAAATTTGATTTTGCTGAATTCTACTTCAAAACGCTTTCCAAACGGTTTAGGTAATGATAATGGACTTTTAGGGAAGTATATTGCATTTCACAATTACAGAGCAACCATCAATGCTGAATACGAAGGCTTCCCTCAATTTACAACAGAAGGAGCCAAGCCAACTTCTCATTACATTCCTCGCTTTAGAAATGTGTACAAACAGGAAACAGATTTTCTAAGAGGTTATGCTGCGGGATTTGGAGCTCGACCAGCGCGAGATACTAATAGGGAAGGAATTGGTGAAGAATTAAAATCAAATCTTCTAAAAACTAAAGAAACAGGACTTTGGAGCGTGAACTCACATATGATGGGAGAGACGATTCCAAAAAAATCTAATAAGGTGACTTTAGATACAGAAAAAAAAGACAAATGGGGTATTCCACAGTTGAGTATCGATGTTGATTACGATGATAATGATGAAAAAATGATTCAAGACTTTTTTGAACAATTTTCAGAAATGTACACTAAAGCCGGATTTAAAAATATTCGAATTAACGACAACAAGAGACGTCCAGGTAATGACATCCATGAAATGGGAGGTGTGCGTATGGGTAATGATTCGCAAACTTCTCTCTTGAATAAATGGAATCAGTTACATGAATGCAAAAATGTATTTGTGACAGATGGGGCCTGTATGACTTCTACTTCGACACAAAACCCTTCGTTAACATTTATGGCCATTTCTGCCCGAGCAGCCAATTACGCAATTGAGCAAATGAAAAAAGGACTGCTCTAAGACTTTAAAAAAAACAAATAAAATTAAAGAATATTTTTTCTTGTACAAGAATGGATGCAATCTGTATCTCATCTAATCTATTGATATCATTGCCTTAACATAAGATTCGATGTAATGGTTTTAGGGGGTGTTGTTTGGGGAAAGTTTGTAATGTGTTGGATGCTGTCCCATCCCTTAGAATT
Organism: uncultured Flavobacteriaceae bacterium; assembly: GCA_964583375.1. Classification (GTDB taxonomy): domain Bacteria; phylum Bacteroidota; class Bacteroidia; order Flavobacteriales; family Flavobacteriaceae; genus MS024-2A. The sequence continues at coordinate 2,881 of CAZOWC010000041.1, read as the reverse complement.
GAGACACATAAAAACTAAACGTTTGTTTCCAACATTAATCTAAACAAAGGGGCATGGGATTTGATATATAAGCTATATTTCCTACATTTAAAATTATTAGCGTAAATATTGTATTCTAATATCTAAAATATTATACAAGAGTAAGGAAGAAACTGATAAACCTAAAAAAATATCATTTTCGTTTGTAAAAAAACTGTTATCATGAAATACCCATTATTAATTTTACTTCTTTTTATTAATCTTACAAATGCACAATTAGATCCTATTAAGATAGAGGATTTTATAAATCAACATAATTCGTTTGAACAAAATGATGCAGGTGAAGTTAATGCAATAAATGATAAAGAAATAAACAAGTTAATTAGATTTTTTATCCAAAGAAAATATTATGGACTTGTAGAGTTGACTAGAAGTATAGTTTGGGATTCATATGAAACATTTATTAGTCCTACAAATAGGCACCATATAAGTAAATTTATTATTCAAGTGAGGGTTAAAAACGTAGAAAGGCTTAAGTATCTCCAAGTATTTTATAACCCGAATGAAAAGAAAGTTGATAGTTATTTTGAATGGGATCCTAGAGATGAAGAATTTAATTTATTAGAGGAACAAGTTTCGAATCAAAAAAAAATACCTGATCTCAAAAAACTAGAAATTTCAAATCAAGATAACATTCCAGATATTGATGAATTTATTTTGCAGCATCAGGGTTTTATTGATGAAAGAGAAAGATTAAATCTAAGTGAAAAAGAAATAGTACCAATAAATGCTGCAAAAATAAATGAGCTTATACGTTCTTTCAATAATTCAAATTTTTCAAACTTAGAATATACTCGAAATATTATCTGGAATAATTACAATACTTTTGTAAGTCCTTTTGACAAATATCACTTCCATACTTTCATTGCACAAGTTAAAGTAGATGGAATAGATAGGTTGAAATATTTTGAGGTTTTTTATAATCCAGTTAGTAACAAAATCACGACTGACTTTGTATGGAATGATAACGAAATGGAATACATTAGAGTAAATTAATATATAACAAGTCAAGTTTTTCTTTTAAACGTATTTTATATATAATGTATTATTAACTATATCGAAGGATTAAACTACTTGGACACGCTAATCCAACCATTAAAGCATATTATCAGGATTGGGAATGGGTTGAACTAAAGCAAAAAGTTGACGAATCAAACAAATTAATTCTTAAAGAATATAGAGCAGAAGAAATCTATAAAGCTATCCTCACAGAAGAGTTAAGGAGTAAGGACTTTAATCTCTACAGTATATATCACCAACTACGTATTGATTATAAACTTCTTCGGTTACAGAACCTGATGGAATCGCTCCGTATTCACCAACTACAGTTTGATTATTTACAAAAGGGCTTCTATCATCTTGAAAAAAGAATAAAAAGTTTAAACCTGTATTTTCTTTTCTTGTAATTACAACACAATCATCAACAGTGCAACTGCTAAAATAGATAATGGGTATTAATAAAAGAAGTTTTTTCATTTACTCAAATCTACAAAATCCATAGTAAAATTATTTTTTAAACACTTTGATTAGAAAATAAAGACCTAATGACCCTAATCCTGCTATTAATAGTTTATCAGCATATTGCCAAGACATCAACTTAAAGAGGATAGCAAAGCAAGTAATTGAAAACCCAATATATTTTAGTTTTTCCATTTCCTCAAAAATACTAATTCTACTTCCAAGTTTTAGGTAATCTAAACAACTTAAAATAAATTACATTTACAAATGAGACCTGAAATATTTTACGCTTTTTTTGCTTTCTTGGGATTATTATTTTGGTAGATTTTAAGGGGTATTTGGAGGGTCATTGTTGTTTTACTAAATATTATTTTAATTCCTTGTTCTGTTATAAATAATAATATGCGGGTAAAGTTTTGGAAACTTCCTAAAAGAAAAATTGATACAAATATATTTAAGAAAGATATTTTTAAATAATAGTACAGGGTGAGGTGGTGGTCGGCAGATCCCTAAAAGTTGTCAACGGTTCTTTACACCATCCATCTGCTAGTATAGTAATGATGAAGAATTTGACAAAATTGGTTTCATACATATCTGTTTCCTACCTGATTTCCATTTATGTAGAAAGACCAAACCAAATGATGGCAACTCCTCCTAATATCATTAATAAAGCAAATGATTTTAAAACAATTTGAATTTTCATTTAAAAGAATTAAAGTGTTAATTAAAATTTATAAAAGAAGAGAAGAAATGAGTAATGATAAAATAAAAAGTAAAGCAAAGATTAAAGGTGTCTTGTTCATTTAAAGATTATATAATTTAAAACTATTTCAATAGAAATGCAGAAACTCCAAACAAACACATTTTACAACAATTAATCAGAAGGAGTCTCTGCATCATTTAATCAAAAGTTTCACAATGATAGAAGTTTGAAAACATATTTAAATAGAAACAAATACTTCATTTATACTTCATCAAAATTAAAGTAGAAATAGGCCTAATAAAATGCCAAATAGATAAGTTAAGACGCTTGATAGTATTACAAACAAATGTATTTGCTAACTTATCTAAATGAACTAATTGAAACATGGAGGTGGAATTTAATATGCAATCCGTTCTCTAAATCTTGTTAACGTAAAAGACTACTTTCAAAATAAATTGCTTTAATCACTATTTTTAATTCTACACTAAAACATATATATACCAATGACTGTAAAGATTTTGTAAATTATCCTAATGGTTGTTACTCTTTAATAGGACTTGAGTGCAAATAGTGTGCAAGTGAGGAAACGAAAAAGGGACAACATTGCTGTGATCCCTTACTATATATGTGACCTCGGCAGGATTCAAACCTGCAACCTCTTGAGCCGTAATCAAGTGCACT